>NZ_VSMK01000220.1 GCF_011682075.1 Nitratidesulfovibrio liaohensis | reverse complement strand
CAAGGTTACGGCTCTGCTCTTACATATGCTAGACGCTACGGCATTACAGCAGCTTTAGGTCTTAGTCAGGCAGATGACGATGGCAATCTCGCAGCTAAAGGTGTTAAAGACTTCAAGCGCGAGCTAGAGAAGTGCAACACGCTTGATGAGTTACGTAAAGTCTGGAAAGAGGCCAAGCAATCACTAGACGCGGCGGGATGGAAGGTTTTCGAACCTCACATTATCGAGCGCAAGGCAGAGATTGAAGCCAATGCAGCAACTGGATTCAACCCAGCAACACCAAAGAAAGTTGCAGAAAAAAGTGGTGCTGACGAAAAGGTTGAAGTAGAATCACAACAAATCGACACATTCTAAATAAAACGGGGCTTATGCCCCAACAAAACAGAGAGAAAAGAATGAATGGTAAGAATTTGAGCTTTGAATACTTATCTAAGTTATTCAAAATAGATTAAGATGGAAACCTTTGCAGGAGATTCGCGGTAAAAAAGGCTAAGGCCGGATTAGTTGTAGGAAAGCCGGATCATCTTGGTTATATGTCAATATACCAAGACAATAAAAGACTAAAAGTGCATCGCATTGCATATTGCGTTAACTCTGGAGAGGATTTGCTAGGTAGCTTTGAGATTGATCATATTGATGGTAATCCATCAAACAACAACGTTGCAAATTTAAGGAAATGCAATAGGGTAGAAAACCAACAAAACAGGGGTGCCAATAAAAATAATTCACTTGGATATAAAGGTGTTTGCTTACACAAGAAAACAGGAAAGTACTTCGGTAGATGGATGTACAATAGAAAGTTTTACTCAACAAAGTATCACCTGCTACCTATAGATGCGTACAATGAGTTGTTGGATATAAAATCAAAGTTTAAATCCGAATTTATAAACAGAGAGGAAATGAAATGAGTCACGTAATTACCGGTACAATTCGCCGCCAGCCATTCACAAAAGAAGGCAGCAATTCAAATGGTTTATGGAAAATGTATGCTATAGACTTGTCAGAAAGATATAAGAACAAAGATAATGAAACTTGCTGGAACAATTACAGGGCTGTATTCTTTGCAAAAGAATCAATGCTTGCATGGTATGACGAGGCATTTCAGGAAGGAAAGATTGTTAGCGTAAGTTGCGAAACGTTGGCTGTTGATGTTCGTGATAAGGATGGAAAGACTTACGTAACAATCAACATGAATAACCCGCGACTTGAGTTTAGTCAGCGTGGTGATTCAGCACCACAACAACAACATCAACAGCAACAGCAGCCGCAACAGCAGCAGCAGCAAAAACAACCACAGCAGAATCAGACTTTTGAAGATGATATTCCATTTTGATAGTAAAAACCCCGCATAGGCGGGGTTTTTTTATTGTTAAAAGTTTCTATATACCTCAGTCCACCCCTCTGGCTCTATTAACTCAACCATAATAATGTGTCTAGTTGATTTCAAGGTCGCGTCTACTCCTCCTTTCATATAAAAACTTGAACTAGATTTTAATGTCAAAGTGTTTGATGCAGAAGCTGATGAACTCCTTATTTGTATTTGCATCCCGGCTTCCTCAGTGTAGCCAGTTATTCCATCTACACTAGAGCTTGCACTATGAGTTAATCTATATTTATTACCGGGATTTGTATTAAATTGTATCTTCTGGTTACTTCCCGAAACGGTCACATTAACGACAGGATTAATTAATACTCTCGCTAACTGCTTAGTAAACTCAGTTCGACCAACCCCAGAGTTTGGCATTACGGAGTTCCCAATATCAAGGTCTGTAGTTCGCGTTGTGTAGTTACGAAGAGCAGTGGTGTTAACTGCAATGTTTTCCACCCACTGGTTACTACCGCCGCCCGCCTCAATATCTACCCCACCTGTTTGCGTGGTGTTAAGAAGATAAAACATATTAGAAAAACTAGCATCTTGGCTTCCACATGTATTACCAATAACGCGACATGATGAAAGGCTGCCTTGTATAAAGAATGCAGCTAAAGGGATGCTTCCGACAGTAATCCAGTCTTCCATGTTGTAATCGTCACTACCATTGAACCCAGCATCAACATGATTATCCCTAATGATCATGTTAGGGTTGTTGTTTGTTCCAGAATAATGCCCAATAAAAAACCCACCACGACGTATCCTATTGCCATGACACAACACATGACCTGCATTTGAACCACCAGTAATTCGAATTCGCCCGTACTCAATTGCGTTATCGCGAATTGTGATTGATGCGGTCGTCAAGTTTGACGCAACAGTTTGCAGTGTTACACCGCCTCTTATCGTGGCTGTTCCTTCGTACAATGGCTCACACTCGTAAGGGTTGGTTACTGGGATAACTCCAGCACTGCGGAATGTATTGTCATGGATTTCCACATACTGCATATTCTGGCCTGACGAGTTTGGTTCTAGATCTATTTCTCCGTAAATAATATTGTCATGTACTTTCAGGCCTACGACGTCGATAACAGCCATTGCCAAACGGGATCGTGTGCCGCCACCTGATGCGTCCCAGGATCGAATGCCGTTGCCGTAACGCTCCTTAAGTATGCAATTCCTTACTGTTACATCTCTAGAGAATTTTCCTGTTATTGCGCCATTCTCAAGATCTCCACCAAAATAGATGCAGTCACCGTAGAAGTTATCAATGTAAACATTATCGAAAATGACGCTCTTGCATTTATAACCCAACGCGAATGCCTGGTCTCTTTCTCGAGATGGCGAAGTAGCACCGCCCCCGTAACCTATCACCTTCATATTTCGGATGATAACGTTGTTCGCAGCATAAAGCCCGAACAATCTTCCAATATCATCGCAATAGAGTTCGGTTGAGAATCCATCCCCCTCAATAATTACATTCTTTAAACCTGCACCCTCAACACCTAAAGTAACAGCTACGCCACCTGGCTTGTATGTGTTTAGACGCTTAAATCTAAACTTCCCTGACGGGAATCTTAATGTCACATTACCTCCGTTGGAAATAACATCATTGATTGCTTCCTGAAGTGCAGTGACGTTATTTGTTCCGTTAGATACGCCAGTGGTGGGATCAAAGTCACCAACAAGACCGTAATCTGTAACAAGGTTAATAACTGTATTCTGGTAAAAATCAGCAATCGTAGTCGATAAGTTTGATGTAAGACCGCCCCTTTTCAAATTAATGAGTTCACCTCCTCTCTCGGACAAATCATTAATTATTTTTGAGTCAGTCTCATCCCTGGAGTAAACATCAAGGTTCTGCCTTGCTAGTGGCTTGTCAGTTAAGTCTGATAGCGCCAAGTCTTTTCTTAATATGTTCTGTGTGTCAAGTGACGCCGCATAATCTGCCGCCTCCCGCGCTGATGCAGCTGCCGCATCTTTGTCAGCGGATGCGCTGGTTGCACTTGCTGCCGCTGCATTCTTATCGGTGGTCACTTTGGCGGCATCAGATGAGACCTGAGCACCAATAGCAGTAATTTCTCCAAATTGTGTGTTAACTCGGCTTACATCACTTGAAAATTTATCCTGATCAAAAGCCTTAAAAACATCAACTGCTGTTGCGACCTCTGATTCCCTTGATTGATAGTAACGGAGAGTTTCAGCAACATCCTGAGCTAAACCCTGAACGGTAATTCCATCGTGAGCAAGAATCGCGTAACCAGTTCCGGCAGGAACGGTCTCAGAATTGGGGTTATAAACATTAATCTGAGTATCACTGATAATTTCAGAGATGGTGTAAATTTGTACTGGTTCAGTTTTAAATACGATGGTTGCACCAACTCTAATCAGTGTAAGGGGCGCCTTCCATGTTGTCCCTACGCCAGTCACCTCGCCATTAGCGGCCAGAGACGCTGTTCCTAAGTCATAAATTGCCATTGTGTAAAGTCTCCATTTGTAAAATAGCACTAATTGCTAATTTGGATTGTAGCATCTTTAAGGCATAAAAAAACCTCCCGAAGGAGGTTAACTATTCAATAAATCACTCGCTTTATATATCTTCTTCCTGATACCGCTCTTGAATGAGTATTCATCATTTGGTATTACCACGTCAACGTTCCTGTCATCCGCAACGCAAAGCAATTCCCTATCAAGCTTGCATGCCACTCTCAGCTTGTAGTTTCTAAGCGCATAAGCAACCATCTCCATGTTGTAGCTAGAGTGGCAAACAAGCACACAGCGTTTGCCAGTAGCAAGATGAACGCGAACACCATCAATCCAATTATCGACCAGATAAGCGTACTCATCATCTTTAAAGGTGCCAATAACAGCAATAGACTGGCGAGTATAATCTTTTGCAGCATAACTAACACCCCCTTCTTCATTGATAAACATTACATTGCACATTTCTTCTGATATGCCGTCACTATAAGCCATAAAGCACGGCACTGCGTGTATTAGTTCGCCTGATTTTGTCCTGCCAGCATCAAAACCAAACTCGCTATAAATACCCTCGTATATGCTGAGTGGAGTAGATTCTACTCTCTCAGTCCTTTCCATTATCTCCAGGCATCTTTCGTGATCAATCTGTGCGCCCATTTTGTAGAGCTGGGTTCTTGATGCTTGCTTGTTTGCTTTAACTATAACCTCAATTGGTGTTAAGTTCAGCCAGTCACCAAGCAAATTTACTGAATCGGCGAAGGACGATCCAGTGCACTTCATGACCCATCCTATACCGGAGTCACTTCCGCATTTCGAACAAACTGCCGCGCCATTTCCTTTTTCACTGCCTATTTCGTCGGTAAATCTGAATCTGTCAGTGCCAAAGCAGTATGGGCATGGTCCGTGCTTCTTACTTAGGTGTCTATCATTCCAACCAAGTTCCTTTGCATAAAATGATTTCCACAATCCGGCCATCTTAGGTATAACTTCATTCTTATCGTAATTCATTTGCTTAACCCGTGATTTTCGTGAAAGTTGTATTTTCTCTCTGCTTCAATTCTTACTTTATACGCCTGCTCTGGAGTATCGAAGTTCCCAAGGTGTAGATGCTTGCCGTCAACCTTGATGTGAGCCTTAAATTTTCCGTGATTTAGCTTTGCCACTCCACAATAACCATTTGTTGATAAAACGCTAAGCTTGCAATTTCTTGAGTTACCTTGATTTGTTGTTACTCTTAGGTTTTCTATTCTGTTATCTAATTTGTTATGGTTTATATGATCAATGTAGTCGCCATTTTGAAGCTCTCCATTAAACATCTCCCACACAACTCTATGTACATAAGTCCTAAAGCCATTAACAGACACTTTGTAATAGCCAGATGTAGATAGTGAGTTGCACTCATCGCCAACCTTAACACGTCTTGCAGTGCTAATCTTCCAATGCAATTTGCCATCTACATAGTAAAAATAATCATGCCAGTTCATTTTCTTCTCTCCAATAAAAAAGGATGTACCGATTATGGCACATCCAATTCCTTACTCTTTAGCTTTTCGTGCTGCTTCGTTGGCGGCTTTAATTTTTCGCCACGAACGACACTCTGGCTTAGTGGCCAGTTCAGCCTCTGTAACCACGCGCAGCATGTGACGCTTTTTGCAGCGCAGAGTTAGCGGCTTGCCATTGCCGTCGAATTGCAGGTCTGGTCGGCAGAATGTGGCTCGAAAGCCTTCTCCATTTCGCTTGTAGTAGTTGTGTGAAAGCTGAGCTCCACGTGCCGATATCATTCCGCGCTTAAACCATTCTTCTACAGCCTGCGGTGTCACCTTTAGCTGCTTTGCGATATTCGCCTTTGTGCCGAAGAAATCAAGAACAATCTCCAGTCGCGCGCGTAGCCCGGCTCTTACTTCATCTTTTAAAACGTAGTAACCCGATGGTCGTTTTCGTTGTTTTTTGTCTTCAGTGCGGACAGTTCCGTTATTGCCGTTAATGGTTCGCTTATCAACTGCATTCATTTAATCACCTCAATAGCATTTTTTGTTAAACAATAGGTTCGATAATTGCTATTATACAGCAATGCAACGAACTAACAAACAGCTAGGATATTTAAAATGCTTCCAGTAGAGCGCTTAGTAGCCAACTTTGATCAAGAGAAGATTAAGCAGATTCAGAAGGATTATCAGTTTGGAGAAATCACGCCATACCCATTCCAGTGCGTGACATTCGACCAAATAGGTAAGCACATCGCTAAGTACGAAGCGCCATTCATAGCAGACCTGTCGGTATCGGCAGGTAAGACAATCATTCTTGCCATGATTGGTAAACGCATGGAGCAGCTTGGCCTTCCTTACATGGTGCTTTCTCGCCAGTCAGAAATCATCAGCCAGAATGCTGAAGAACTCCGTAACTTCGGTATCCGTAATAGCGTATATTGCGCTGGCCTTAACGTTAAATCTGTTTACTACCCAACTATAGTGGCAAGTGAAGGAACGGCGGCAAACGGCTTGTTCAAGGGGCTTGGTGACTATGTTCCGGCAGTTATCGCTATTGATGAGTGCCACATGCTAAATCATATGGATATTGTCGAAGCCGAAGAGAACGAGGAAACGTTTGAGCAGATGAGCACCGCAAAAGGTGAGATGGTTTTCAAGGATGGTGAATACACGGGGTTAACTGGTACAGGTCGTTCGCAATACACTTTAATCATTACAGAGATGAAACGCCGTTGCCGTGAGAAATACAAGCGAGAACTACGTATCTTTGGTCTCACTGGTAGCCCATACCGTGATAACAATCATATCGTGGTAAGTAATCCTAACATTCGAGGATTTTGGCGTAAGACGGTTATGCAGGTTCCAACCAATTACCTGGTGGATTTGGGTTTTGTTGTCCCAACTGTTTACGGTGAGGTTGGTGATTTGGGTTATGATCTTGCTGAATTTGCGCCAGATGGTGATGATGGAATCAAAGACTTCAGTAAGAAAGAAATGGATGCGATGCAGGAAAAAATTCATCAAAACCAGTCCATGACGCAAAAGATTATGCAGTTCGCAGCCAAGTTTATGGAAACTCGTAACGCAGCGCTAGTAACTTGTTCAGGCAAGCGGCATTGCGAGGAGGCAGCCGCGGCGCTTCCTGATGGCGTAACCTGGGCTATAGTAACTGACTCTACTGGTGAGAAAAAACGTCGTGAGATTCTTTCTGACGCAGCTGAAGGTAAGTATAAATTCATCTTTCAGATTGGTTGTCTCACAACCGGCGTGAACGTCCCGCCATGGGATACGTCAATAATTCTTCGGAAGGTTGGAAGCATCACGTTATTGATTCAACTTTTGGGGCGAGGTATGCGGATTCTTAAGAAGAAGCATAAGGAAATGGGAATGGTTAAGGATGATCACGTGGTGCTGGACTTCGCTGGTACTCTTGATGATATGGCAGAATTGTACTTTGACCCAATTATAGAGGGGGTGCAAGACCAGAAATTCAAGTCTTCTAGTAAAGGTGGTGACGAGCCAAGGGTATGTCCAGCTTGTAGCTATGAGAACTCGCCATTTGCTCGTCGTTGTAATAATGTTATCGAAGGTAAAAGGTGTGAGCACTTTTTTCAGTTTCGTACCTGTGATGATATTGAAGACACGCAGACAAAAGTTACTATTAAGAAAGGTTGTAGTGAGAAGAATGATATTGCTGCTAAAAACTGCCGTTGCTGCGGAGAAATGCTTATTGACCCTAACGCAAAGCTGTCTGGAAAGATGTATCGACAAGGGGATTGGTTGAGAGTTTACGGATTCAGTATTGGGTTAACTAAAAACCAAAACGGGATCGTTGCTCGCTATGAAATCATGGCTCACAGCGGTGACAGGTTTGTTGCTTACGAAACTTTCTTTCCAGAGAGTGATCATCGCGTTTGCTCTGTGAAGTGGAAGGCGTTTTGCCAAACTCACATCGCTAACAAAACAGAAGCATTTCGCATCGGGAGACTGCGTAATGCAAGAATGATTATGACTAACGCAAGTCAATTTCGTGAGCCTTTGCGGGTGACTCATAGAAAAAATCAGAAAGGTCAGGATATCATTGCAAACAAATCTTTTACTATGGAGGATTGATTATGAGTGCATTAGCTTTAGCTATAAAGGAAATGATTGAAGAAGACATAAAGAAAAGAAACTATGAGACTCTAATGTCCGTCTCTGATAATGTTTTTGAACATATACTATATCATGGGGTAACGAGCGAGGATTCCTGTTGTGCAGGTATGGTGTACAATGGCATTTACCTTAGTGAGCATGAAATAATCTCAGCTTACTTTTCTAGAAATCAAGATGCGGAACCATTATTTTGAAAATCACAGATAAAGAAGATTACATTGAGTTTTACCCTGGTGCTGTAAAGTCATGCCCAAAGGAGGACGACGAACAGATCTTTTGCTCTGATTGGGTTAAGTATCATTACCCTCAGATTGTTTACTGGCACACAGTTAATGAAGGGATGAAATCAATTGGGTCAGCAAGGAAGGATGCAGCTAAAGGGCTCCTTAAGGGCGTATCAGACTGCTTATTCCTGATACCTGAATCACTTCGCGGAAAGTACCCTTTCGGAGCCATAGAGCTAAAGAGGGCTGGCAAAACCCAGGCTAGCACAGTCAGCGACGAACAAAAGTCTTTCCTTAAAAGCGTAAGAGAATCAGGTGGTTTCTCCGCTGTAGCCTATGGGCGCGAAGGTTTTCTTGCAGCATTCAAAGAAATGATTTCAAAATAGCACGAATTGCTAAAGACGAATTGGTGAGTTGGTGTATTATCAACTCATCGAAACGAAACAAGCAAAGAGAGAAAGAAAATGGCTACTATCTATACTGGCAAAATGTACGAATCACGCAAAACTGGTTATGTGTACGAGTTGGTTATCACTGAAGGCGGTTATGTGCTTGATGATAATTGTGGTTACTCATTCGAAGTTAGCCCAACCTACAAAGATGATTTAGAAACTGTTAAAAACGCATTCGGCGAAAAATTTGATGAGGTATCAGAATAATGGCTATCTTTACTTTTGAAAATCAATGGGAAGTGTTTAAGTTAATGGCAGTTCATGAGCTAAAGAAATCTGGTTATAACAAAAACCCATGGGACTTAGCACTTTGTCTTGATATGAGCTTTGAAGAAGATTATTTAAATACCGATATTGATACATGGCGTGACCGTATAATTGCTGATATCGAAGAAATGAAAAAGGATTGCCTGGAGGATTTTGAGTGATGAAAATAGTAGACAAAGAGATGTTCGAGATTGCACAGGTTTACGCAAGTGACGCTGTTAAGACTCGATCAGAGTATTGCTGGATGTGCGCTCGAGAATACTTAAAAATGGCTTACGGCCTATGATAGTTGAAACCGGACGCGCCGCTGTATGGGCGCACTGTGGAGAGGCGGGTTTGCAAGATGACATCAAGAAAATATCTAAATACTTCGATATTCAAGAAATCAGCGTTGTGTACGGCGGTAAATTTTCATATATACAAGATCGTCCAAGGAAATATGTGAGAGTTAAGCCTGGTGTGAGTATTGATGTTAACGATTTCCTGAAATCTCAGGGATGCAAATTTAAGATAACGAAGGTTTAAATATGTTAGGTTTAGATTTTCAGCCAGAGCATTACGATTTAGTACATGGGCAAAGTGGAGCAAAGTTCAGAGCGATACCTATTGCTGACTGGTTTCCTCCTGATTATGTGGATGTGAACGCAAAAACTAAAGACGGAAAGTGGGTGCAGATTTACTATTCTCCAGCTTGTGGAAACCTTTGCATGACTGACTTAGATCAGAAATTAGCAATTAGTGCTGAGATGATTGATTATTGGTTAAAAGAGGTTGAATGAGAGCACTAACACTAGTAGCATTAACACCACTGTTTAGCTTTATTATCTTATACTTTATCGTAATGAATTAAGGAACTTAAAAATGGCAACTGCAAAAATAACCAACGAACAGCTTCGTGAAGAACTAGCGAGCGGCATGACTAACAAAGCAATAGCAGAGAAGTACGGTATGAATATTCGCAATGTTGAATTGCGTCGTAGTAAGCTAGCTAAGGCTGGAGAGGGGCACGGTAGAGATGTAAGCAACCTTATTCCTCAAGGTTATGCAGTTAAGGGTGTATCAAGTCTTATTGGTGCTGATGGTGAGATTAAGCAGCAGTGGGTTAAGTCTGACATCGACAAAGAGAAGCAAGAAGAGATGATGTTTCAGGCTATTGAAGCGCTTACTGATGAATTGCCGCGCGAGAAGCCTAGAGCATTAAGAGTTGGTTTGTGGGAAGACACTTTAAGTCTTTATCCTGTTTTTGATATGCACATTGGAGCAATGGCGCACCATGCAGAATGCGGGGAGAATTACAGTACTGAAATCGCAGAGCGTGTCCTTAATGATTATTTTGATTACGCTGTTGCTAAGGCTCCTTGTTCTAAGAAAGCAGTATTGCTGATTGGTGGCGACTTCCTCCACTCAGATGGATTGGAAGCTGTTACGCCTACTAGTCATCATGTGCTGGACCAGGATAGCCGATACCATAAGCTTGTTTACGTAGCGGTTCGAGCGACTCGGCGAGCAATTAGCCGGATGCTTGATAAGCATAAAGAAGTTGAAGTTCAGATTATTCCAGGTAACCACGACCTTTCGGGTATGATTTGGTTGCGTGCAGCAATGGCGGCATTCTATATGGATGAGCCAAGGGTAAATGTTGATGCTTCACCTGCTGCGTTGCACGTAACTCAGTTTGGCAAGACGCTTCTTGGATACTGTCATGGTCATGAGCTTCGCAAGCCAGATACTCGCTTATCAACTTTGGCACGTGACCACCGCAAGGCGTTTGGTGAATCAGAATATGTTTATACCCATTCGGGCCATTATCACCATCAAACGATTACAGAAGGTAACTTGGGTATTGATGAGTCTCATGGTCAGCTTGGTGCGAAAGATGCTTACAGCGCAAACGGTGGTTATCGCTCTTATCGCCAGGCGTCTGTAATAATCTACAGCCCTAAATTCGGCGAGATTGGTCGATTCACTTGTCGCCCAGAAATGTTTAGCTAATAGCACTTTTTGCATAACCAATGCCGTAGAAATGCGGCATAATCACCGCATCGAAACTAGATAAACTAAACGAGTAAACACAAAATGACTAAAATGATTTATTGCACCAAAAACAATTCCAAGACCCTGCCATTTACAGTCAACCAGCCGTACAATGCAGAGTACCAAGGTGACGGATATTACAAGATTTACGGCGACGATATGACGTGGATTTTAGCGCCGATTGATGGTTCGTTAGTTGAATTTATTATCGCAGATTAACACATCAAAAACATAGATTTGCAAGCGGGGGGCCTTTTGGCTCCCCTTTTTTGTGCTTACAATCCACACTTGCCTACTGTATTATATTTACACTATCTATTGACAAATTAGGATTTAAAGGTGATCACGTGAGGGAAGTAATTAACGCCGCTACGGCATCAACAGGTGGGGCGGCTGTAACTGGCGCCGCAACTGGTCAAATGACAATCGCAATAATCAGCCTTATAGCTCTTGTTGTTTTCGGGTTGTGGGGAGCTTACTGGAAGTTTAAGGATAGCCAGGCAATCAGGAAGGCGCTGGAGTCAGGAGATTTAAAAAAAGCTATCAATATTAGGAGTAAGTAATGAAGCAGAAGCTGGTAATTAGTGCAGCGACGGCAGCGGCAATATACATCGCAGCGCCGATTATTGAGCTTGTAGAGGGCGTTGAGTACAAGCCTTACATGGACATTGCAGGAATCCCTACGGTCTGTGCTGGCATTACTGGCCCTGATGTTGTATGGGGTAAGAGGTACAGTAACAGGGAGTGCCGGAATCTGCTTGAGAAGCACATTCAGATTCATGGGAAGTATGTTCAGGATGCGGTGACATACCCTATCTCTCCAGAAACAAGAGCGGCATTAATCAGTTTTAGTTATAACGTTGGCGGCTCTGCAATGAGGAAGTCCACGGCAGTAAGGTTTATTAACCAAGGTAAGATTGAGGAGGGTTGCAAGGCTCTCGGGATGTGGAACAAGATAACCAAGAATGGTAAGAAGGTTGTCGTCAAGGGGCTCGTGAACAGGCGCAACGAGGAAATAAAATTATGCTTAAGTGGGGTTGGTAAATGAAGGTTGTATTAATTGCTGCGGTGATTCTGCTTTCTGGTTGTTCGGCAACATCTGCGCTGACCGGGTTAATTGGTAGTAAACCAGAGATTAGTGCTCAGGCAGGTGCGGAGAACAATAAGGTTGGAGTTGGTTTAACGAGCAAGGTTGACTCCAGTAGCTCCAGTGAATCCACGGTTAAAGATTCCAAGGTTGGGTCGCTGGATAGCTCTAGCGGGAAAAAGACTTCTGACAACTCGATTAAGGCCTCAACAATCACTGCTGAGAAGATTGAAATCACCAACAATGATTCATCTGGAATTTATGAATTACTGGCATTAATTGGGTTCCCTCTGTTAATTGTTTTTAATGGCTGCTATGTACTTTATAGAGCAAACAAAAAAGCCCCGTAATGGGGCTATTTTTATGCAAATAATTCTTCGTCACTCATGTTTGCTATTTTCATCATCTCATTCACATAGGCACTAGACTTACCTTTAAAGCTCATAAATTCAAACTGGAATGGCCTTTTGCTCGAGCCTTTAGACCAGTACACACCATTAACTCCATCAAGATACCCAGCCGTAAGCATTCTCGCCATAAACTCCTTCGAGCAACTCGATGCAAAATATCTTTCATCAACCCCCGCAGCTTT
This sequence comes from Nitratidesulfovibrio liaohensis, assembly GCF_011682075.1. Taxonomy (GTDB): domain Bacteria; phylum Desulfobacterota; class Desulfovibrionia; order Desulfovibrionales; family Desulfovibrionaceae; genus Cupidesulfovibrio; species Cupidesulfovibrio liaohensis. The sequence goes on along the minus strand of NZ_VSMK01000220.1, from coordinate 34,021 downwards.
AGCAATCCTTGCACAATCCTTGTGCTTGTAGATGAATCTTGCGAGGTGTTGGCGGTTGAAGTTTTTGCATCCTTCGCAGAACCTGTACACGTCGAGAAGAAACATAGGTTACCCCAGCAGTCTTGGATTGATGTAAATTTTATCACCAATCAGGCACGTATAGTTTTTTTCGTCCAGCATCGGAATCAAATGGTCCTTAATACGAGTCATGATTCCAGCTTGAGCTTCAAAAGGTTTAACCTTTCGCGCAGCTTCATACAATGAGCGAACACCAACGACACCCTTACCATTTTTTCCTTGCTTAATCAGAATATCAACCAGCTTATTCATCTCAGCATTATCACCAGCGTGACCAGCGGCACTAGCGGATGACAAATAAGTCTTGCTTAGTTCGTTAAAAATCATAACCGCCTCCTGCATTGTCTCAAGCTCAATCTCCCTGGACTTCTGGGGGCTCGACCCTGCTGGTGCGAACCAGTTACGAATAACGTGCAGCACAGAGGCGATACGAATTGCTTGCTTATCAAACTTACCTAGAGCGCCACGTAACATTGTGTGAGAGTACTTACCACCATCACCAAGGTGCGGTTCCATTTCCTGACGCGCGCGGTTCAGGTAACGCATTGAAGAGGCACTTACAGTTAGTTTCACTTCGACTTCACTCATAATCTCATGAACGAGACGGAAGTAATCAGCCTTCAGCCCACCGTCAATAGCCTCATATGTTGAGTCACCATTCTCGTCAACAAACACGCGGTCTCCAAGGAATGACTTCTCACGCACAAGCAAGAAACGTTCTGACACACCGATACCACGCGCACCAGCATTCATGATCGCGTTGATGGTCTCATCCTGTGCGATAACAGAGATGCAGCCCATAGCGACAAAGCTCATGTTATTTTCAGCGTTCGCACGCGCAATAGAAACGTTACCAGCATCCCATGCTTTCAGCACAAGCTCGCTGTTCGTTTTCTTTGAGCCATCACCATAGGTCATGCCAAGTAGTGAGTTTACGCTCGTTGCCTCATCAGAGATTACTGCGAAGTTGCCCTGTCGGTTGTTTATTCGCGCAAGACCTTCCGGCGTGGTGTCGGATACGGGGAAAACGATATCGCACAGCTTTTCCAGCTTCTCTTCTAAATCTTCTTTTTCCTCAAAAAGTGAAGCCATCTCTGACGGAGATTTTTCCTGCTTCATCTCTTTGGATAATGCAGATAGTTTGGCCATAATCTTTTTGCGCTCGCGCTTTCGCACTTCATTAATCCGCTCAGTCTCAGCAATCATTGGGGCAATTGAAAGCGAGTTAATTGCTGATTTACCAGTTGATGGTGGCTGGCTTGTTACGACGTAGAGCGCGGTTGGCTGCTGATTTCCGTGATACTCAACAGTAAATCGACCAAGCATGGCGGCAGAAATGCACCCCAGAAAGTGCATATAAGCTGAAGACTCAGGGAATTGAACCGAACGAGCAATGTTAGCTGATAACTTGCCCACAACATCAATATCATTACCTAGTGAGATTACAGGGTACTTATCATTTGCAGCATCAATCTCGACCGGAGCCTTCCAGAATGATTGGGACTGTCGATAACCATTAGCATTAATAGCCACGCGAAGCGGTGGAAGGTTGTCGGTCGCAGCAATTGCCATAACCTGCTCAACAGATAGTTTATCTTCGTTGAAATCAAACATCTTAATACTCCATCTCGTTAATATGCGGGCATTATATAACACCCGCTCAGTATGTCTTTATCTTTTAGTGCTATTATGAGTATTTTGCTTCAAACCTGTAGTCACCACAGACAGTAACAAATCCAACATCCTCATCCCTATATAGCTGCCAGGCGGTTCCTTCTTTGTCATAGATATATCCAGCGCGCTGACCAAGTCCAGCATGGATATCAACTTGATATCGCTTTCCTTCAGTGAAGTATTTGCGAATAGATGAGTGATGGTTAACCTTTGTACAATATAGAGTCTTGGTCTTGATGTATTTTCCGCGCTCTGTAAGATTCTGCCATTTTCCATTAACCTTAATCTGCTCTACACCATCTTTAACGCGGGCCTTGAACAAATTGTTATCGCTTGATACCCAGTTTTTTGTAATCGTAGTAGTCATTTTAAGCCCTCTCTTTCGTTTTCCACATGAATTTGTTCGGTACTGATTTGCGCACGATGCGCACGACTATCTTATCTGTCTTTTGTACCAGTCCGTAAATCTTGCCATCAAGTGACGCGCGGTACACTGCCTCTTCCATTGCGTCACAAAAGTTGTCGAACATTAGTGAGCCTTACAGTTGCTAGAAAATTTAGCACCAGCAAACTTTGAAGGGCCGCGGTTAGCGTTAATTGCTTCGTAAGTTTTTTTAGTGTCGCGAGCATCAATCACTTCAACAACCATCATGGCAACCATCGGGAAAACTACTGCGATAACCATCAGAGTTAAAATAATCATTTTCTTTACCTTTCGTTGTTTCGTTTCGATGGAAAGATAATACCGCATCCTTGCGATTTCGTTTTAGCAATTCGTGCTATTTCTTGCCTTTTCTATCGCCTTGAGCATAATCTCGTGGCTTTCCAGCAAGTCCTCACGAAACCAGTCACCACAAGGCCAGCCCTTTCCGCTATAGGCGCTGATGACCTCAAGATCGAAATAATTTATCTCAGATGGTAGTAGCATTATTTAGGCCTCCATAATGTATTCAAACTCTGATGTAAACAATGGAAGTTCCCTTCCTGACGGAGTTTTAATACTAACCTCACCGGACTCATACTGGCGCATAACTTCGTAAACACCTCCAATCTCGACTTCGTAGAAATCTTTCTCATACTTGCCGTGTTTCGTTGCAAAGCTGATTAATTTAATTTTCATTATTTCACCTCATCAAACGTTGCGATTCCAGGAATAAACATACCAAGATTCCAGCCAGCGATAGCAATCCATCCAGAATCGTGCTTGTGAGGTCTCTCAGCGCCATTAATAACCCATTCGTTCGGGATTGTCTTACCTTTAATAATTAGCGGCTCGGCGTCGTATACAGAGCCTTTAACGAATGGAGTTAATACTTTCTTGTCGGCGCTGGTAATGCAATTGGTGCAGCGAATTTTCATATTTCAATCCTCAAATAAATGGTAAACACTCGACGCATCCAAGTCCATCGCAGCACAGGAATTCATCATCTGACTGGAATTGCTTAGCTAAATTAATATCCAACTTTCCGCGCACCACAAGGTCGGTGTAATCCTCGTTAAGCCCAATCAGTGCGCATTCGTGGCGTAACTTATCTTTATAAATATTTATATCTATACCCTCATTTGGTTTGTACCGGATGTCGTCCGGCGGCGATATAATTTATTAGTGCTGCTTTGCTGTGTAAAACTTCCAGTCATCCTGGACTTCAATCAATGTACCTTTGGCGATCATTGAGTTGAGGCTATCTTCAGTAAGGAGAGTTCTCAACCAGGTGTATTTGTTGCCTACTCGAACATTGCCGCAGTTATTAAACACGCTACCGTTTACCAACATCATCTCAACGCCTTTTGAGCCAGGCTTAGTGAAGAGAAGTTTTTCTGTTTTAGTGGTCTGAATGCTCATTTTTTTATCTCCGGTGTGTTCGTTTCGTTTCGATGAAGTAACTATACGCCATCCTTGGCATTGAGGTTTAGCAATTCGTGCTATTGCGTTCGATGTATGCATTAATTTCTTCAGAAGTTTCCATTGCGGAGCGGAAAGCGCCTTTTGCGTGGCGAGCATCACGGAATGACTGGAAGAATTTACGAGCAACGTTTGCGAACATCGCGCCAGTTATACGAGCATCACCGAAATTAGTTTCGATTGAGTTACTGATGCCATCACGGAACTCATTCTCAGTCATGAACATTTCAGCAATTTCAGCGGTGGCGAAAAGGTCTGCCAGTGATTGCATATTTTCGCGGTCAGCTTTAGTGAAAAGGTTCATGTTAATCATTTTCGTGTCTCCGTGAGTTCTTCGTTTCGATGGAGTAATAATAGCAAATCACTCCTGATTGGTCATTAGCAAAAAGTGCTATTCGTTGGATTTATTGATTCTTGCAGATATTGCAATGATTCACCTCATTATTGCACATATAGCAATATTGTATCTGATGCAATGATGTTTTTGATTGTTGCGAATTTAGCAATTATTTGTGTGGGAGTGAATGAATAGAGGAAGGACTACCATACAAGTTGATTTTGATTCTGGCTGAGCCATTTTGGATGTACACGTTACCGAAGTTATGTTGTGTAGATGCACCCACCCTCCGTAGGAATGCTGTACGCCTATAACGCGCAATTACGCAATGGTTACATAATAATATCTATATATATCAACCTTTTACTTTATTATTATTATTATTATTATATATATGTATATCTTGTATATCTGTCATATGGGGAGGGTCGATAGTTTTTTATGAAAATGACTATATTTATCTATATTAATATATATAGGTATACCCCCGACATTTCCGCGGAAATTCATACACACGACATTTACACCGCTTCTGGCGCGGCTCTCAGAGTGGTTTGGCGTATCTGGCTGAAAATAACATGAGATAACACTTGATAACATGTAGATGTGTGATACTATGGATGCATCTTAACGAAGAGCAACCAATCAGGAGTAATAAGAATGTCAGAACGTAAAGAAGCAGTAAGTCTTGGTGAAGTAGTTCGCTACATGGCGACTCAGGCTTTAAATAGCGACACGAAATCATTTGCAGTACCAGTGCGTATGATTGTTCGCCAGGTGTACGGGCTTAGCAAGGAGGAAATTAGCAAGGTTTATGATGAAGACCTTAAGCCGGATGGTAAGTACAATCTCAATAAGCTGAAGTCCTCATACGTTTCAAACACAGTAAGTCGCATGCCTGAAATTAAGGCTGCAAACGTCAGGTCCATGTTCTCGATAAAGGATATGGAGTTTAATGGTGAGGAGGTTCGTTCTGCGGTAATCTCGCTTGTTCCTGGTGCAATCAATCATGGCTCACGAAGCAAAGCAGGGGAAGAGAGGGAGGCGGCTATCATTGAGAAGTTCAAGAAGCGACTTCTTGCAGTTACTCCGAGCGTAATCCACCTGAAAGGCGAGGAGCTTAATGGCGCAATGTTCGCACTAACCGCTTACCAGGAACTTATCAAGGAGACCAAATAATGGGAATGTTTGATTTCAATGATGTGAAGCTAAGTGGCGAGGAAATCGTAAGAATTGCGCAGCGTGATGGTTACTCAATTCTTCGCGTGGCAATCAGTAATAACTGATATCGGCAAACTCAGCGCTTCTGGGGTCGCCCTGATGCATCGTCAATCTACAAAGGTAGCGAGCATGCGGTTCTTGTTAATCTAATTATGAAAATGGGAAGAAACGGGAAAGGGGTGCTTGGTGTTAGGTCATTATACGAAGGCCTCAGGAAATCAAAACCAGTTGATTCACGTAATGTCAGACTAATGGCGAGGCTTCAGGAGGGACTTATCCCAGACCTAGAGAAGATGAATCTCGTCTGCATGATTGGTGATAAGATTTATGTTCACCCTGCAATCCTTGATGAGTGTTGGGAACCTAACTTCAAAGTATACGAAGGTGAGCATCCTAGTAGACTACCATACCACTTGCGTTACAGTGAGGAGGAGGTTGAGATGGCTATGAAGTTCTATCGGAAAGCTAAATTACTCCTGACTGGGAAATAGCACTTTTTGCCTAACGTAATAATGCCAAGGATGGCATAATCATCTCATCGAAACGAGAGATGCAAAGGAAAAATAAAATGAACAAGACAATCACACTGCAATGCATTAAGACAAATAACCCAGAATTTATTAAAGGTCACAAATATTTAGCAACCCTGGTAGACGGTAAAACATGGGCAGTTAAAGGTGGCTTCCAGGATTACAAATTCCCACTTGAGCACATACCTGGCGGAAACCTTGGTTTTGTTAGTAGCTGCCGCTCAGTTAAGTTCGTTTTTGAAGTGGTAATGAAATAGCACTTTTCATCCTGACTGGTATAATCCCCGCATAAACCACACGAAAGGAATTTGATTGACCATATACGAACACAAATTCAGCAGCAAGGGTATTGATATGCTCCTGCACTATTTAGACGAAAAATACGCAAAGCTCATGCTTAAGACGCATGGCGGCACAATAACGAGGGTTGAGATATGAGTAACTACGATCGAGAAATTATTGGGATTGATGGAACTGTGACAAAAGTAGATGTTTATCGTGTTCTTGATGCGTTCGGTGTATCGGACCCGGCCACGCAGCATGCGATAAAGAAGATGCTTTGCACTGGCTTGCGTGGCCACAAGGATTACCTGACTGACCTTAATGACTCAATTGAATCATTGCAGAAGGCTAAAGAGCTTTACGGTCAGAGAGTGATTAACGAGTCGGCCAAACCAAAACTTAATGTTAAATAGCACTTTTTGTTAAAACTCCAGGGAAGGAGTTTGGCATAATAGCTTCATCGAAACGAGAGATGGATTCAAGATGTACTACGACGTTATCGCTGTTTGCCTGGTTGGTATTGTGGCTATTGTTGCCATTGTTAAGATTACGGAGAAGAATTAATGCACAATCAATTGATGATGGGTGATGTTTTATATCAAACAATGCCATGGCTAATCTGGTCACTTGGATTTATGATTGTGTATATGATTGCATCCTTCGCGGATGACGATAAAGAGGAGATTAAAGAATGATTACGATTAACCTGTCAGAGACAGATGCAGCAATTCTTAAGTCGATAATTAACTCACCAACAAAAGATACAAGGAGTTTTGCTGTAATGCGTGTGGCTAAAGAGGTTTGCACTCAGATTAACAATCAGCAATTCGATGTAAGCGACTTCGAGTCATCTCGCCAGTACGAGTCACTAAGCGTCAACGCTGCATACTTGGCTAACTGGGATAAGGAAACAAAGAAATGATTTACGTTCATACGTACTACACGGGAAAATTTAACAGCGTTAAGCACGTTAGAGTGCACGATAGCTACGAGAGCGCAAAGGCGCAATGGCTGGTTCTTGGCGGTGACATTAATTCATATAAAATCGCTGAATAGCACTAATTGATAAAACAGGGTTGGGGTAATTTGGTATAGTTACCATATCAAACGAGATGAGGTGACACATATGAGATTCCAACAGAGCGAACCTAAGCTTCAGGCCAACCACTTCGATGGCTACGCAACATTCATCATTGCACAGGCTTGCGGAATGCGTGAAGACCCACAGGTTCACACAATTCATTTAACTGAAGAGCAGGCTCGAGAGTTGGCTTACGAAATTCTTGAGCAATTGAATCGAATTTAACGCATCTAAAACGCATTCTAACGAACGATAATTTAAGGCATACGATTAGATGGATAACTACGAATTACCAAGCCAGTGGGCAAAGAGAAAGATGGATGAGGCTAGGAATGGAGATATTGCTATGATGTACTTTGAGCTAATGAATCTATGGAAGGAGCGCGAGGATAAGATGGGACTTACAGCAGAGAAAAAAGAGCAAGAATAGCTAAACGCATTCGCCATGGACGGCATATAATTACCTTATCAACACAATGAGAGATTGAGAGATGAGTTATTCAAAGATTTATGTAGTCTATGGGTATAATATAGGTGACGAAGATTCTATAAGCGTCATCGCATTCCCGACGAGGTGTGACGCTGAATCATTCGTAAATTCAATGAACTGTAATGATAAGAGGGCGTTTGATGAATACGATTTCGAAGAGATTGATTTTGCTGATACAACGAGAGGTTAAATAATGTTCGGATTAGAAGACGCATACTTTAACGCAGTTAAGCGCCAGGCTGACAAGCTGAACGATGAGTACGGCAAACTGGGAGCAAAGAAGAAGGATGATAAAGTTGTTGCTGCACTTATAACCCAGATCTGGGGGCCCGTATCAACACTAATCGCGAGGGATAAGTTTGTATGGATTGCGGGTTATAGAAAAGGTCGTGTTGGTCATGATGAGAATGGGAATAGCCTTTATGAGTAAGTTAGATAAAGCATTTTTTAGATTTGCTTTTTGTCTGGTGGTTGCATACAGCATCGGCGCTGTTGTGTTCGTGGTTATGTTATGAGCGAGTTAACAATCTGGTTTATCGAAGGGCTGGTTGCTTGAGATTATTTTTAATCGTTTAAATGAGGATTGTTAAAAAGATCTTGCATCTCTGAGCGGAAGCATCTAATATTAACCACGTAGACAAACGAGGCCACCAAGTGGCAACGGCGCACGGAGCGCAACTACTAAGTCCGTCGCTCATTAGGTAGCGTATGCGGCACATTAAACCCTCAAGTGGCTTGTAAGACCTAGCGCAAATAGGCAGTTAAATCGGTCGTAGCAGGCGACGCTGGAGCCGTAACCAGTAATCTTCATCTAGCAAGTCTAGCTAAAGATTATGCTCTGTTAGCTTAATGGAGAAAGCCGCAGCCTTCTAAGCTGTTGATGGTGGTTCAACTCCACCACGGAGCGCCAAATTCAAGGAGCACTATCAATGTGGGATGTGAAGTTATCTATTCGTTTAATGGGTCGCAGTTGCAAGAATTGCACTCAAGAATACATCGCGTCAGTTGCCGCAATCAGCGCTGAGGATGCGGTAGCGAAAGTAAAGGAGATGTCGGGCGCTGACCCTGACACTCATAAATTCCTAGTAGCTTACGTTCGTGAGCGAAAATAAAAAGTGTTATACCCTCGTTTAAGTTTCATCTCTCTCGTTGTTTTAGCCCTCGCTTGAGGGCTTTTTTTCGTCTGCAATATGCTATAATCTATCCTGAACAGAGGAGGATTTATGAGTAATATTATTGCTACAATTATCTTTGGTGCCACTTTGCCTTTCATTTGTTCTAGGTGTGGTATGGTTACTAACTTTACTAGGATTCTAATAACATGAGCAAAGTAGCGTTAAAGATGGGCGAGGGGAATTTCAAGGCGCTCTACAACAAGAAGTATGGCGATATTGCTATGGTGGCAATCAATCGCAAGTACACGCCAGAAGAGGTGTTTGATTTCGCGGTGAGATACTTCTCATGGGCTGAGAGTGAGGCAATCAAAGCTATTGAGACGGCGGCTTTCCGGGGAGTTGTTAGTGAAAACCTTGTACATAAGCCGAGAGTATTCACATTAACCGGCCTGGCGCTATTCATGGGTGTCAATATCAATAGATTCGCCAGCTGGCGTACTGAGGCTGGTTACTCTGACGTGATGGAATTTATTGATAACGTAATCTACGAGCAAAAATATCAGCTTGGCGTTGCGGGTATCATCAACCCCACAATCGTTGGTAAAGAGCTAGGGATTGATAAGCCGCAGGAGATTACCATTAGCAACAACTCCACAGCTAACGACGTTGATAGCATGAAGGAAGCGCTGGAGTCTGTGATTAGCAAGCTGTAACAATACGAGGGTATAACAATGACTGATGTTTTAGTTTGGGAGGAACTATCCCAATCAGAGAAACAGGCGATTAAGCTACTATCCACCCACAACTTCGAAACATTCCTTCGTGTGTGGTTCAGCATCACGCAAGGGCAGAAGTATATAATGAACTGGCATCATAGATACCTATGCAGGATTGTTGATGAGATTATTAGCGGAGAGCGAAAGGATACAATCATAAATGTATCACCTGGCGCCGGAAAAACCGAAATCACGTCCATTCACTTTCCTGTTTATAGTTACCTCAAGCTACCAAAAGTTCGTAACCTTAGCCTGTCATTCTCTGATAGCCTGGTCAAGCGAAACTCTAAGCGAGTTAGGGACCTTATTAAATCAATGGAGTTCCAGGAGTTATTCCCAAGCAGGTTCGGTACGTGTAAGGATGACGAGATTCAGGTGCTTGATGAATCAGGAAAGGTTAGATTTGAGTCAATATCAAAGGCTATTGGAGGGCAAATAACCGGATCGAGAGGTGGTTACATTACTGATACTTATAGCGGCTGCCTGATGCTGGATGACGTTGATAAAGTTGATGACATGCTTAGCAAGGTGAGGCGTGAAGCAGTACATATGCTTCTAAAGAACACAATTCGCTCTCGTCGGGCAAGTTCGGTAAAAGGAAAAGCAACACCAATTATATCAATACAGCAGCGATTGCATGTGAACGATAGCTCGTGGTTCATGGCTGAATCTGGGGGTATGGGTATAGATTTCGATGTTGTGAAGATTCCAGCGATAGTTACTGAGGATTACATCGACACGCTCCCTGACTGGCTAAAGCCACACTTCGAGGCTGATGTTCTATCTAGCGAGTACATCGAGCGAGATGGGGTTAAATACTACAGCTACTACCCACAGAAGGAATCCATTCATGATTTAATGGCAATGCAGGACGCGGACCCATATACGTTCGCAAGCCAATATATGCAAAGCCCAATAGCTCTCGGTGGCAACATGATTGATACGGATTGGTTTATTCGTTACGGTGGGGATTTGCGAGCGCCATTAAAGTATGACTACCGATTCATCACTGCGGATACCGCGCTCACGACTAAGTCGTACAGTGACTTTAGCGTGTTCCAGTTGTGGGGCGTTAAGGATAGAAAGCTATACCTTCTTGATATGGTTAGGGGTAAGTATGAGGCACCGGAACTCGAGGCAACACTATTGGACTTTGAGGCCAAAGCAAGAGCCACTAGTCGAGAGGAGGGGATACTTCGCAAGGTAATAATCGAGAAGAAAGCGTCAGGTATCGGCTTAATTCAATCTGCAAGTAGGGTTATGCGCACACCGATTGAGCCATTTATACCAGATACAGACAAGGTAACTCGCGTACTTTCTGCCATGCCTCAGATTAAGGCTGGCAATGTCATGATACCAGAGTCAGCGCCGTGGATGAGTGCACTCATCTCTGAGTTTTCAGCATTTACAGCAGACCTATCTCACCGCCATGATGACATTGTAGACACAACAACCATGGCAATAAACTGTGAGCTAAATTTAGCCGACGATGCAAAACTAAGAATGCTGCGCCTTGCTGGGATTAAGTAGCACTTTTTGTTAAAAGAATAACTCAAGGATGAGTTATCATAATAAAAATAAGGAGGGAAAATGATTAAGCGAACTGAAATTTACGATATAGCAATAGATTATCTTACATACGACGGTGTTAATGTTTTATGGAAGAAGAAGATAAAAAAGAGTAAGTACTACCCTGGAGATGTTGCTGGAACAATTGACTTTCAGGGGTATATTAGGGTTGCTCTATTCAGAAAACCAGTAATGGCGCACAGGTTCGCTTGGGAGTTTATTAATGGACCAATACCTGACGGTATGCAAGTTGACCATATAAACCACAACAGGTCCGATAATAGAATTGAGAACTTAAGGTTAGTCACCCATCATGAGAACTCAGTAAACATAAAGATGCCGAAGAACAACACATCTGGTCACATTGGCGTTCACTACAATAAAAACAGGGGGACCTGGCAAGCTTCGATAGGTGGGCGCAACAAAGAAACTCATGAGCATCTTGGGTGTTTTCACAACAGGGAGGACGCAATAAAGGCAAGAAAGCTAGCTGAGATTAGGCTTGGTTATCACAAAAACCATGGCAAGACAGCTGATGAAATCTGAGTTACAATAGCCCCACATGGGGCTTTTTTTATTGGAGAAATGCAATGGTAAAAACAGACAGCTACGCCAATATCTTTCTTGGCGGCAGTGATGGTAGTGAGATTTACGGAAGTTTACAGAATCAAGCGCCTACAATTCTGGCTTCGCTTTATGCGGATAATGCAATTGTGCGTCGAATTATTGACACAATCCCAGAGACGGCACTAGCAGCAGGATTCCGCATTGACGGTATTGATGACGAACCCGCATTCTGGTCTCGCTGGGACGATTTGGAGATGACGCAGAATATTAACGACGCTTGGTCGTGGGCCAGATTATTCGGCGGTTCTGCCATTGTAGCTATCGTTAAGGACAATAGAGCGCTAACAAGTCCGGTCAGAGAAGGTTCTGAGCTTGAAACTGTTCGCGTTTACGACCGTACGCAGGTAAAAGTACAGACTCGCGAAGAGAATCCGCGCAACGCACGTTTCGGTAAGCCGCTAACCTATCGCATCACTACTAACGAGAGTGAAATGTTCTACGACGTACACTACAGCCGCATTCATATCATCGATGGTGAGCGAATCCCTAACGTAATGCGTAGGCAGAATGATGGCTGGGGTCGTAGCGTTCTATCCAGTGACATTCTTGACTCAATCAAGGATTACACTAACTGCGAGCGACTCGCCACGCAATTACTTAGACGTAAACAGCAGGCAGTGTGGAAAGCGAAAGGGCTGGCTGAGTTATGTGATGATAGCGAGGGGTTTGGCGCTGCAAGATTACGACTAGCGCAGGTTGACAATAATAGCGGCGTTGGTCAGGCAATTGGTATTGATGCCGAATCTGAAGAGTATAGCGTTCTCAACTCTGATATTGGCGGTATTGATGCGTTCCTGGATAAGAAGTTTGACAGAATCGTTGCTCTGAGCGGCATTCATGAAATCATCCTGAAGAACAAGAACGTTGGTGGCTTATCATCCAGCCAGAATACGGCGCTTGAGACATTCCACAAGTTGATTGACCGTAAGCGCAACGCTGAACTACTGCCAATTCTTGAGTTCTTAATCCCGTTCATCGTAAACGCAGAAGAATGGTCAGTTGAGTTTAACCCTCTAGCCCAGGAATCAAGCAAGGACAAGGCAGAAGTTTTGGAGAAGAACGTAAACAGCATCGCAGCACTAATTGCATCTGGCGCTATGGATACCAATGAGGCACGTGATACACTACGATCTATCGCACCAGAGATTAAGATTGGTGATAATGATATTCAGTTCGAGCAATCGGATTTAATTACAGAGACGGAGGTTGTAATTGCGTAAATTAACTGGTTTCGGAGAGGGGTAATGAATGATGAGTTTGATGGATTTTAGTGAGGAGAATTGGGATGTGTAAAATACGCTATGACAGTGCAAAGGTGAAGGCTCGATTTGATGAAAACGGCTTTCTTGTTGATACCCCGATTGTTGCGCGCGTCGGGGTGCAAACTTACTACCTTCCAGACGGTACGGAACGCAGAGAATTTAGGCCAGCCTCAGAGGTATTTAAACCTGATTCTCTGGCTAGTTATCAAGGTAAGCCAATTACATTGGGTCATGTGTTTGTTAACTCAGAGAATGCTAAAGAGGTTGTTGTAGGTGCTGTATCTGGCGCAGCTATGCGTGAAGACTCGAATGTTATTGTTCCTTTAACTGTTTACGACAAGGAATCAATTGAGAAGGCTAAATCTGGCGAGGCTGGTGAGTTATCAGTAGGATACTCCACTGTTGATATTGATTCGAAAGGTTGGGGTAGCAATGAAACTGGTGAGTATAAGCTAGATGGGGAGTACCAATCACAAGGTGAAATCCCTTCTGACTGGGTTAGATTCGATGCTCTGCAAACTGAAATCAAAGTAAACCACGTCGCACTTGTCTATCATGGTCGCGCGGGAGTAGCCAAACTTAATTTTGACGCTCAACAGGAAAACCCGTATACTGACAGCGTTGATTCTATTAAAGAGGACGTAAAAGAAATGGTTAAGATTAAACTAGACGGCGCTCAGGAGTTTGAAATTGCTCCCGAAGTCGCCGCTCACATTGAAGCAGTTAAAGCTGACTCCGCAAAAGAGAAAGCAAAAGCTGACGCGCTGGAAGCTGAGCGTGATGCACTTAAGGCTAAAGTTGATGCAATGCCAGCAGAAATCGAGAAAGCAGTTGCTAAAGCGAAATCAGACGCAGACGCGCTCGCAACTCTGGTTGCTGTTGCTGCTGAAGCTGGTGTTAAAGCTGATGGTCTGGATGCTAAAGGCATCAAAGTAGCTTACGTTAAAGAAGTCTCAGGTCTGGATGTTTCTGAGAAGTCTGACGCGTATATCGACGCGGCGTTCGACATTGCCAAGGAATCTGATAAAATGGCTGAAGTTCGCAAGGCTACCACAGCTTCCGATAAATCTGACGGCAAAGATGATGTGAAGGTTCTTAACCCTCGCGCTCGTCTGGCTAAAATTAAAAAATAAGGAGTCCTAAATGGCAATTCGTTCTGTAGCTCTGGCAGGTATGGTAGCTGATACTTCCCTGTATAATATCGATGGCGCTTGTGTAGTTGGTGGCACTGCTCCAATCAATGTCGGTGTGGCTGTTAAAGTTGACCCAGCACCACTAATCGATGGTCACAAAGTTGTGGTCGCTACTGGCATCGCAGCTAACCAGGCTGTCGGCGTAGTTGTTAACTCTCATTACGAGACTCCAGACGGCACCGCTAAAGCGAAGGAAGCCGTTAACGTAATGACTGATGGTCGAATTTGGATGCGCACCACCCTTACAAAAGCGCCAACATTTGGTGCTCCTGTACTGGTAAGCGCTACTGGCGTTGTAGGCGATGCTGGTGTAGCAACTGGCTGGACCTTCGCTGGCGGCTTCATTCCTAACACTGGCACTAAGCCGCAAGACCTTAGCGTAGATGGCGCTTTGGTTGAGGTTCAGGTTAAACAGAAGTAAGATTATCCTTAATTAAATAAGCCTCCTTCGGGAGGTTTTTTTATGCTTAAAATCTGTTAACATCAACTCTCTTAAACAATTTCAGGAGTAACAAAATTAGCTTCATTGAATTAGTAAGGGAAAATATTCGCAATGGCGCAGTTAACATTAAAGGTGTTGAACTATCTAATGAGTTCTCTGTCTTTAAGGAGATTCGACCAGCCACATCAATTGCGTCACCGCAAACAATCACTGCAAGGGATGAAACAAAGCTAAGATTTACTAACTACGGGTTTGCGACTGTTGCCAGCTCCTACACAGGAACTGCGCCAAGTAACGGCATTCAAATGAAAGTCGAGTTTATGACAGATAGTCAACTTTTTGAGATTAAAACTATTGGTTCAATTGCCACATACTCAATCTTTGTTGATGGAAAGCTCTGCAATGCTGACGCAATCACTACCGCAAACGGAGAGGCTGTTAGCTGGATTCAGGTAAAGGCTAACGATGGAGTAATTCGAAAGGTAAGGCACGTTGAGATTTATGGCATAAACACAGCGCTTGGTGCAATCCAGGCAAACACGGAAGACACATTCTCTTCGGATATCAGCTCTGAGCGGCCATTAATTTATCAGATGGGTGATAGTTACACTTATGGTACTGGTGCTGCATACCCAACTCAGGCTTATGTATCATCCCCAGCAATCAATGACTTTTATGCATATAGTCGCGCCCTAGGATTTGACGGAATTGCTGAATGGATCGGAGGTAGTGGGTGGAACAGTACTGGCGGTCAGTATCCAGCAACAAGGGTATCAACCAGGCTTGCTAATATTAACAGAAAACCATCTGCGATTGTTTTCGCTCTTGGTTACAATGACGCTGCCGCAATTAACTCTGGTACAAACAAAGAAAAGCTAGTAACCAGCATGATTGAAGCGGTATCGGCAGCCAAGGCCGCTCACCCAAATGTTCCAATCGTTGTAGTAAGCCCCGCCACTCCGAAGGGAATTACATCAAACATTCAGACTGTTTATGACCTGGTTAAGGGTTTCTGCTCTAAGAATGGTATCGAGCTGCTCGAGGTTAGTAATGCGGTAACTAACGCCAATTCTGTTGTTTACACTGGCACGGATAACGTTCACCCTAACGGTCTTGGGCACCAACATCGTGGCTTGGAGATTGCAAGGTACGTCAAAATGGTTGCTTTGTCTGGCGGCAGCCTTGTTCCGAAATTTACCTCTGGATATATTGTTAACTTTATCGAGAGAAACGGATTTTCTGTTGAAGTTAAATCGGAAACTGTTCAAGCTGAATCTCTTGAGGCTGCACAAAATATCATCAAGTCACGAGCTGAAGCTAACGGCTCTATAATGATTGAAATCGTTTAACTTAAGCGCCTCATGGACGAGGCTATTGCTACACCTGAAAACTAGTGTATAATTGACTTGTACATACCTAACTGAAAAGGAATAAACAAGAATGGCCATTAAATTTGATGCAGAACAAGCAAAAATCACCGCTCACCTCGAGCAAATGGGCGTAGATAAAGCAGATGCTGCTGGTATCTGGACTGTTAAACAGCTGACCGCATCACTGAATCGCGCTTACGAACAAGAATACGCAGACAACTCAGTTGTTAATATCTTTCCTGTAACCAACGAAATTCCGGGTCACGCGAAATACTTCGAATACCCTGAGTTTGATGGCGTTGGTATTGCTCAGATTATCGCTGATTACTCAGATGACCTGCCGCTTGTTGATGCTTTTATGACCGAGAAGCAAGGTAAAGTTTTCCGTTTTGGTAACGCGTTCCTGATTTCCACCGACGAAATCAAAGCCGGTGCCGCAACTGGTCAGTCACTGTCAACTCGCAAACAGGCTCTGGCTTTCGAAGCTCACGATAACCTGCTTGATAAGCTGGTATGGCAGGGCTCTGCCCCGCACGGCATCGTAAGCGTGTTTGACCAGCCGAATATTAACAACGTAGTTGCAACTCCTAACTGGAGCGTCCCACAGAACGCAGTTAACGACGTTACCGCAATGATTGATGCTGTAGAAACCAGCACCCAGGGCTTCCACCATGTAACTGATATTCTGCTGCCAGCTTCCGCTCGCCGTGTAATGCAAACGCTGGTTGCTAATACAACCCTGAGCTATGGTGAGTTGTTTACTCGTAACAACCCAGGTGTAACCCTGCGCTTTATGCAGTTCCTGGACAACTACGATGGCGCAGGCGGTAAAGCTGCACTGGCGTTTGAAAAGGATCCGCTCAACATGAGCATCGAGATTCCGGAAGCGACGAACGTGCTACCTGGTCAACCTAAGGATTTGCATTTTAAATATCCTGTAACTTCCAAGGCAACTGGCTTGATTGTATACCGCCCTCTGACAATGGCAGTAATCAAAGGCATCACCTTCGCTTAATAAATTGCCCTCTCAGGAGGGCTTTTTTACGTCTGTACCAAATGGAATTGTTGGGTTATAATCACCAAATCAGATAAACAAAGGAGAAAGTAATGATTAAGTTAGAACACAGTGGCGCGTGCATGATTGTTTACAAGGGTGATAAATACTTACCAGGCGACACAATTGAAGCAAATGAACTTTGTGACGGACTGAAGCGTCTGATTGCTGAAGGCAAACTCACCATTGAAGGTGACTACAAGGCAACAAAAGAAGTGGCACAAGAAATCAACAGTAAGAAAAAGCGAAAAGAACCGAAGACCATTGACGAGGCTCAGACTGGTCAGGAATATAAATAACCAAATGGGCGCTTCGGCGTCCGTTTTTGTATGGGGGTTTTATGAACGAACAAGCACTAGTCTTTATGAGATCGTTAGTTCCTGCTTTGCGTAACGTGCCGGATGAAACTCTGGACGTATGGCTTGAACTGGCAAAGCTATACATCTGCGCCAGTAAGTTTGGTGATGATGCTTACAAGGCTTTGGCGCTATACACTTTACACATAGCCTTTCTTGATGGTGCACTTAAGCAGAATGAGTCACTAGATGATTATGGCAAGAAGGTAGCCAGTTACTCCCTGAGCGGTGAATTCTCTATTAGCTACGAATCAAGCTCTCAAACCCAATCATCACTAACAGCTACTCCATGGGGTCGTCTTTATTGGAATCTCCTTCGCAAGAAAGGTGGCGGCTTTGGTTTAATTTCGTCCTCTGGGCGTGGGTGCGGTTGCTGATGAATTATTCTCAAGTAGAATCATTAATGCGCACGGGAATCAATATCTTTAGCGATGGCGATGGCACTTTCACCATGAAAACAGGTAAGGGCGGCGTTGAGATTGTTGATGGTGTTGAGGTTCCGGTATCTGGTGGCGTTGCTTTGATTAAGGGTTTAGTAAGGGAGATTAAGAATAGGGATATTGATGGAGAATATATCCAGTTTGGCGACAAGCGTGGAATCTTCACTTCTGAAGTTCCTATCCTGCAAGGCTATAAGATTATCGTAGATAGTGAAACTTACGTAGTGGTTGACCCAAGACCAGTTAAACCAACGGGTACTGTAGTGGCTTACAGACCCATCCTTAGGAGGATTGCTACTTATGGCTAACAATGTTGGTGGCTTAGCCACCTTCACCAACTCTATTAATAATTGGATTTCAAGGGCTGATGATGGCTTCTCGGACATTGTTTCCGGAACTGTAATTAAAGCGGCAAATGCTATTGTTGATTTGTCTCCTGTAGATACTGGTAGGTTCAAAGCAAACTGGCAAATCACCGCCAACTCACCAGCCCAGCAATCATTAAATGATTATGACAAATCAGGAAATGAAACTAAGGCTTCATTAGCCAGGCAGGCGAGGGCAGTTGCTAACTCCAGTGCCACAAAAGTTATCTACATCACCAACCGCCTTGATTATGCGTCTGGCCTTGAATACGGGTCATCAAGGCAAGCGCCAGCGGGTGTTCTTGGCGTTGTTAATATCAGGCTTGGCAGGTATTTTGAAGAGGCAGTAGCTGAAGCTAGGAGTAAGCGATAATGCAATATGAATTATCTTTAGCATCAAGAAGGTTTGTAACTGATTTAGTAAAAACATTACCAGTCAGATATCCAATTGCTTACGAAAATGTAGCTTTCTCCCCACCAAATAATGGTGGAATGTGGTTCAAGTATGACTACACAGAAGCTGATACTGTAACATACGGGATAAGCAGAAAGTGTAAATATTATGTGGGCATGGTTCAAGTATCAATCTTCTTCTCACCTGGAGATGGTATCGATACCGCAAGGAGAATTGCTAATCAATTGGCAGAATCAATGACTGATGGTACAATGCTTGACACAGGCTACATTTATGAGGGCGGAGTAGTTCACCCAGTAGTGAAGTCACAATATGGCTGGTTCATTCCAGTTCGTTTCTATGTTCGTCTAGACTAAAAGGAAAATATATGGCCCATCTTAGTAACGGCACTCAGGTCTTCGTAGAAGGCACCAGGGGAGCTACTATCGACGTAACCGCGATTTCCAACGCCGTTACTCCTGTTTTAACTTTATCCAGCGTTGCAGATATTGCTCGCGGTGATTACCTTCTGTTTACCAGCTCAGCTTCAACCCTGCTGGCTGACAAGCAAGTTCGCGTTACCGCAGTATCTGGTTCAACTGTAACCGTTGAAGGTATTGATACCTCCAACACCACCAAGTTCCCGGCCGGTTTAACTGGCGAAGTGGTTAAGATTCTTAGCTGGTTTGAGGTTCCTTGTGTTCAGGACGTATCCACTGACGGTGGTGAACAGCAGTTCGTTAACTTCCAGTGCTTGTCTGATGACCGTGAGCAGCAGATTCCAACCTATAAGTCTGCGGTAACCAACACTTACACGTTTGCGCACGAATACACCAACCCGGTTTATCCGATTTTGCGTAACTATGACGAATCTGGTGCTGTTGTTGCTATTCGCCTGTTCGTACCTCGCGCCAGTGAGATGCGCCTTCAGTCTGGCACCATCGCTTTCAACGACACCCCGAGCATTGGTGTTAACGAAATCGAAACGGTATCAATCGCGGTATCTATCCGTGGCAGGCTGAGTTCTGTAGCTTCTGAGCTGGCATAAAAATTAACCCTCTTCGGAGGGTTTTTTATTGATAGCACTTTTTGTTAAAGACTAAATCTCGGATTACTGTATAGTTAATTCATCGAAACGAATTGAGAGATTAATGAAATGAAAAACGTAAAAAATATCATCAAACTTGCTGCGGTTCTGGCTGCTTTCTATGCAGTAGTTCAGATTGTTAATCCAACTGGAGAGGCTGATTCAAACGCAAAAGCAAACAAATACACTGTTGAATTTGCTAAAGCTGAGCGAGCATGTCAGTCGCTTGTTGGTGGTAAAGTTGACCAAATCATGAAATATGGCAAATAGGTTTGCAAGGACTCAGCCGCTAAGATTGCAAAAGAAAACACTAAGTAATATAATCGTTCAACATAAACAAAGGAGATAAACGAGATGGCAAAATTTAAACTTTCACTTAAGGCGCTTCCTGACTTTAAACTTCCAGTTAAGTTTCAGCTTGCAAATGGCGAGGACGCAGAAGTTGTACTGACAGTTAAGCACAAGAAATCATCTGAGTTGCAGGAGATTCTTAATCGTGAAAACTTTAGCACTAAGGAACTGATTAGCGAAGTCTGCTCTGACTGGGATTTAGAAGAGCCATTTAACGATGAAAACGTAGATGAGTTTGCAAACCTTTTCCCTGGCGCTGTGCCATCTTTGATGGATAGCTATATGAAAGCACTGGCAGGGCAGCGAGTAAAAAACTAAAACGCGCAGTATACTTACAATACCAGTCGCCACCAACGGATGCCGAGCTAGAAGCTATCGGAATGAAACGTTCCGATTACGAAGGTGAGGAGCCTGAAGAATTGTTCTTCGATGAAACAATGATGCAAAGCTGGGATGTGTACTGTGCCATGTCAACTCAATGGCGAGTAGGTGCTTGTGGAGCCACAGGCCTTGATTATAATTGCCTTCCATTCTTGTTCAAAGTCTATAAAATAGATGATGACGAAATGGTACTTAACGATATCAGAATACTCGAGGCCAAGGCCTTGGATATGATGAACGCCAAGAAATAGCCATCCTTCGGGGTGGCTTTTTTATTATGGAGACAATATGGCAACTAACGAAATTGCTGGTATCACGCTAGCCGTCGACGTCGCTCAGGTCGATAAGGGTACGCAATCATTACAGAAATTCAGGCAAGCAAACGAGCAAGCTGCAACTGGCATCAATAGCTTCATCAACGCCGAGCTTGTTGCTAAGACTCAAGCCAGGGACACCGCAAGGCAACTTGATGAGCAGCGCAAGTCTTTCGCATCACTTCAGCGAGCAATAGACCCAACCGCCGCCAAACTCCAGAAGTTGCAGAAAGCAGCAACAGATTTGGATAAAGCATTTGAATCTGGCGTGATTCCAGATGAAGAGTTCTTTAGGTTAGGTGAGGTCCTTGAAACTCAAATAAATAAGCTAAAAAGGTCTAAAACTGCCCTTAGCGAGGAAGGAAGGGCTGCGCTACAGGCGTCAATAGATAAGGAAAAGGCAACAGCAACCGCACAGAAGTTCATTCAATCGCTTGAGAACGAGGCTAACGCGGCAACCATGACAAGGACTGAGCTCCTTCAGCTTAAGGCTGCTCAGCTAGGCGTCAGTGACAAAGCTGCACCGATTATCGACAGGATTGGAAATGCCGCTGAGTCGTCAGCTGTTCAATTGCAGAAGCAGAGTTCCGCTTTTGTTAAGTCAGGTTTAAGCGCGGGGCAATACAAGCAGGCAATCAGACAGTTACCAGCCCAGATTACAGATATCGGAACCTCTCTTGCTGGTGGTATTCCTATTTGGCTCATTGCAATTCAGCAGGGCGGTCAGATTAAGGATAGTTTTGGCGGCATTGCTAACACCGCAAGGTTTGCATTAGCGGCCATCAACCCATTAACAGCAGTTGTTGGGACTTTGGGTTTAGCTCTTGGTGCTCTTGGTGTTGCGGCTTATCAGGCAGACAAGAATACTCGAGGACTCGCATCAACGATAACACTGGTTGGCAACTCAACTATCACGTCTACGGCGCAGATAAATCAGGTTGTTGATGGAATTGAGAGGTCAACACTGGCTACGCGCGGACTTATTCAGGAGATAGCGAATAGCCTGGTGGCGAGCGGAAATCTTACGCTTACACAAATAGATAAGATAACCAAAGCAACTGCTCAGTGGGCAACTGTTACATCAACAGACTCAAAGACAATCCTTGAGTACTTTGACAAAATCACAAAAGACCCGGTAAAAGGACTTGCTGAGCTTGATAAGCAATTTAACTTCCTGCAACCCGGGCAGCTTAAATACATTGAGAACATCAGGAAGACAGCCGGTGAGACAGCGGCAGCATCTGCGGCCACTGAGATATTTGCTGAAGTTATGGAAAACAGGCTCGATGACGTTGCGCTAAGCCTTAGTCCTCTTGAAACTGCCTGGAATAGCTTCAGGAAGTTTGTGAGTGAGATTTGGGACGCTATCGGCAAAAGGACACTTGGGGCCCTTAACTTAATAACTGACGTTGTTGCCGGGACGATTGAGCAGATAAGGATGCTCATAAACTCTGGTGATATTATCTTGGGTGAGTTCGCCATAGCTGCAACCAAGACACTGCAATCAATCCCTGGGCTTGGTGATGTAGGAAATGAGGTAATTGCTGAGCAGCAAAAGGTTGTTGATGCAGCCAAGAAGCAAAACGATGAGCTAGCAAAAAGCATAGCCGAGCGAGATGCGAGAATCAGGAAAGGCGAACTTGGTTATATCGATAGCAACAATAACATTAACCTGAACGGGAATAACCCATCAACTGATAAGGAGTTTGAGAGCAGGAGGAAGCAACTCAAAGATGAGCTAGACGCCATAATTAAAAACAGGACAGAAAGGGGTAAGGCAGAAAGGGATTTAACTTTATCTTATGAATCTGGTGTTCTTGCTCTTCAGGCTCAGCTGAAGGTTTTACAAGAGCACAAGAAAATAAGTGATGTAATAAGCAACGAACGCAAGCAGTTATTCCAGGAAGAAGCGAAGTTTGCAATACTTGAGCAAAGGCAAGCGGATGGTACGCTTACAAAATCACAAGCCAAGTTACTTGCGCAGAAGAATATCATTCTTGAACAGGCTAAACAGAAGGCTGAGCTTGGTGACCAGATTGTGCTTCAGGAGAGGTCAAACAAGTTACTTGATGACAACCTTAAGAAGACTGTGCAGATTAAGAATGAAGCAAATAATGTTTCGCTTGCTGCTAATTTATCTGACAGGGAGAAGCAGAGAGCAAAAGAGCTTCAGGCGCTTCAGTCCAATCAGGTAAACAAAGGTGGCTCTGTAGATGACACTGATTTTCAGGCTTTACTCGAAGCAAGGCGTAATTTCTATGCTCAAGAGGATGCGCTACGTGAAAACTGGCTTGCTGGCGTGAATCAATCCTTTGCTAACTGGGCTGAAAGCGCTACAGATGCTTTCTCAATTGCCGGAAGTTTAACCACTAAGGTATTTGAAGGCATTACTGACCAGATTACTGACCTTGTAACCACTGGAGAAACAAACTTCAGGGAGTTTACTGTAAACATACTCAAGCAGATTGCAAGAATTGCAACTCAGCTTCTTATTGTTAAGGCTATCGAGTCTAGCTTAAGTAGCTTTGGTGGTACTGGTGGCGCGATTGGGTCTATCGCATCTGCGATTGGCGGTGGCTTTGCTAGCGGCGGTTACACTGGAGACGGTGGAAAATATCAACCAGCAGGCACTGTACATAAGGGGGAGTTTGTATTCACAAAAGAAGCAACAAGCAGGATTGGTGTTAAAAACCTTTACGCATTGATGAGAGGTTACGCAAATGGCGGTGTTGTAGGCGGGCCTTCGGGCTATGCAAATGGCGGCTTGGTTTCTGGTGGTGCAGATGTTAATGTTAGCGGAATAACCGTTAACGTTAATAGTGGGATTGGAAGCGACCCGGAACAGGCCAAGGCGCTGCAAAATGGCGTTAAGGCAATTGTAGCAGAAGAGATTGCTCAGTCTTTCCAGCAGGGCGGCAGAGCCTTTGCTTATTTGAGAGGTTTCAACTAATAGCACAAAATGGTAAAGCCAAAAGGATTTGGCTTGCTATAATCAACTCATTAAAATCATAAGGAGATAAAATGAACTGGAATGATATTTTTGATTATAGAAATGGCGTTCTTTATTGGAAGATAAAGCCAGCAATACAATACAATATTGGCGATGTTGCTGGTTTCTTTTGTGAAAAGAGAGGTTACATAATCGTTCAATACAAGCGTGTAAAGGTAATGGCCCATAGGGTTGTATGGGAAATGTTTAATGGAAGAATAGCTGATGACATGGAAATTGATCACATTGACCACTCTAGAAAAAACAACAACATATCAAACATAAGACTGGTAACGAAGAGTGATAACATGAAAAACAAAAGCATGTACTCATCAAATAAAACTGGCGTTGTCGGGGTTAGTTACTGCAAAACAAAGAAAAAATTTATATCAAAGATAGGTAAGAGAATTCTATTAACAACAAGCAATTTTGAAGAGGCTGTAAAAGCGAGAAAAAGCGCAGAGATAGCCCTTAATTATCACAAAAATCACGGGGGTAAATAATATGGCTCTAGATACGTTTAATTTTTGCACTCAGATTCAAAATGGAGGCGCGACATTCTCTAACACCAATAACGTGCGTATTGTTAGCTTTGGCAATGGTTATGAACAAAGAGGGACGGGAGGATACCGCAGCAATAAGCGCAGCTACCAGATGACTTACACAAACAAGAACTGGCGTGAGGTTATGGATTTCTGTTTCAATCACATCATCACACCATTCTTCTGGAGAACACCGCAAGGCGATACTTCTATGTTTGTTATTCAGCAAGATAGCATCAGTGTAACGCCATTAAGTAGCGAAGTTCAGACTGTAAGCATGCAATTCGTGGAAGTCTTTAGCTCAATGCGTTAAACTAAGCCCCATTAGGGGCTTTTTTTATTGGAGAAAATCATGTTAAGTCCAAAGTTTGAAAATCAGTTGCAAAGCCTTTTCCCTGGCGAGATTGTGACACTAATCCAGGTTGATGGGACGGCATTTGGTAGTCTCGTTTATAATTTCCACAATGAAAACATCTCATACACGCCAGAGGAAATCATGCTGGCCCAAATGAACGGAGAGCCACTGCCAGAGAAGACAATTACCTTCCGCGGTGAAGAGTATGGGCCCCGACCATTTGGTATCTCGGGTATCAATATGACTTCTGACGGCAAGGCAAACAAGGTTACTCTGACAGTATCAAACGTAGACCAGCGCATTAGCGCATTGATTCGTGAATACAATGGTCTAGTTAAGGCTAAGGTTACTATCTGGATTACTACGCGCGATAACATCAATGAAGACGGAAGCATCGCTGATGGGGACTATCGACGATTCGTTTACTTCATTGAGCGACCAAAGCAGGTTGACTACAAGACTGCCTCGTTTGAGCTAAGTAGCCCAATGGATATGGATGGAATTTACATTCCAGCGCGACTTGTTCAGTCAGTTTGCTATTGGGCTTCTCGTGGCTGGTATCGTAGCGGCAATGGTTGCGCCTATGCTGGAAACCGATACTTTGATAAAGATGATAACCCAGTTAGTGATCCCTCATTAGACTTCTGCTCCGGAACGGTAAACAGTTGCAAAATTAGATTTGGCGCTAACAATCAATTGGATTTCGGCGGTTGTGCGGCAGCAAGCCTTCAGGCAAAGGCCAATCAGAACTAAGAGGGATTTATTAATGTTAAGTTCAAAGGTTAAACTGGAAATTTTCCAGCACGCAAAGGAAGTTTACCCGCATGAGTGCTGTGGAGTTGTTACGCAGAAGGGTCGTGCGCAGAAGTATCATAGAATAACCAATGTCAGCAAAGACCCTGAAAATGAGTTTGTACTTGATTCAAATGAGTATGCCGACATTGCATTTAATCTGGTTGATAACGAGTCAATTGTTTACGTAGTTCACTCCCACACTGGTGATGGTGCGACAACAAGACCTAGCCCAGCGGATATCTGTAGCTGCAACGAGTGCGAGATCCCTTATGTTATCGTCAGTATTCCAGAAGGAGACATGAGGATACTTGAACCATCAACAATGCCACTGATTGGTCGACCGTGGGGTTTGGGTAGCTTTGATTGCTGGGAGTTAGTCATGGGATTTCACAAAAAATACAGCGTCAAACTAAACGACTACCGAGTTAATTACCCGTGGTGGGAGAAGAGGTACGGGGAAAATATCTATGACGACAACTGGGTTAAGGAAGGTTTTGAGCTAGTAAAAACTTCAGATATTCCAATTGGCTCAATGATCATGATGCAAGTACAAAGCGAGGTTACTAACCACGCAGGAATCTACATTGGCAACAACAGATTCATACATCACCTTTATGGTAAAATGAGTTCTGTAGATATTTATTCCGATTACTGGCGCGAGCGAACTGTTCGCATTGTTCGCCATAAGGATTTACCAGAGGATGTAATTTATGACCCAGAAACTGATTGATATTAAGTTAGGCCTATCTCTAGGTCGCAAGTTTGGCAAGGTTCACCAAATGGCAGTAAACAGTGTGCCTGAGGCAATGAGGGCGCTTTGTTCTCAGATTCCAGCCTTCAAGGAGTTCATGAATAGCCATGTGGGGCAAAACACCAGGTATGCAATTTTTGTGGATGGTAGAAATGTTAATGAGCATAGAGTTGCTGATTTTAGCGCCGTTCAGGAGATACGCATTCTTCCAGTTCCGCAGGGTCGTAAGTCTGGTGGGTTATTTCAGACAATACTAGGTGCCGCGCTTATTACAGTTGGCATCTTCACTGGGCAGGTTTACTTGATTGGCGCTGGTGTTTCTCTGGCTGCTGGCGGCATTGCCCAGCTTCTTTCACCTCAAGCTACCGGATTAAAAGACCAAAGTAACCAGACAAGCAATAGAGCTTCTTACGCATTCGGCTCTGCTGTAAACACGGTAGCGGCTGGTTATCCAGTTTGCCTTCCATATGGTTATAGAACGGTTGGCGGCTCCGTGTTTAGTGCGGGAAGCTATTCTGAAGACAATGCTTAAATATCATACCCGCCTAGTGCGGGTTTTTTATTTAGTGTAGAATGGCACAAATGATCAAAACAAACATGAGGCTTTGTGATATGGCTGAAGAAATTAAGATTTATGGTGCCAAAGGCGGTAGCCAGAAGCAGCATCAACCAGTGGAGCAGGAAGATAACCTAATTTCACTTAACAAGGTTAAGGTATTACTTGCGGTTGCTGACGGAGAGGTGGACCCTAACTTCTCATTGAAGGATTTATACCTTGCTGATGTTCCAGTGCAAAATCAGAATGGCACCTACAACTATGAAGGTGTTCGCGCCGAGTTTCGCGCTGGTACGCAATATCAGGACTATATCGCTGGGCTTGACGGTGCGAACTCAGAGATTCAGGCTTCCAGGGAAATTACGAACGATACCCCGTACATCATTGCGGTTAATAA
This sequence comes from Nitratidesulfovibrio liaohensis, assembly GCF_011682075.1. Taxonomy (GTDB): domain Bacteria; phylum Desulfobacterota; class Desulfovibrionia; order Desulfovibrionales; family Desulfovibrionaceae; genus Cupidesulfovibrio; species Cupidesulfovibrio liaohensis. The sequence continues at coordinate 6,944 of NZ_VSMK01000220.1, read as the reverse complement.
CAGCCAGCTTTCGGCGATTCGAGTTAAACTCTTTTGGCCTCGACTGATCAAACAAGAAAGTAACGGAGACCTGAATGGCACAACTTGCGAGTATGCAATTGACTTGTCAGTTAATGGTGGGGCATATCAGCAATATACTCGCGGAGTTGCAAACGGGAAAACAACAACTGGTTACGACCGTAGCATACGTGTAAACCTTCCCGCTGAATTTGATAGTGCGCTGGTTCGCATCCGTAAGATTACAGCAGACTCAACAAGTAGCACGCTGGTTAATGGAATGCAGATTACAACCTATCAGGAAGTAATTGACGCTAAATTCCGCTATCCGCTTACTGCTCTGGTTTACGTTGAGTTCGGCTCTGACCTGTTCCCTAACGGAATCCCAACAATCTCTATCAAGAAGCGATGGAAGTTAATTCAGGTCCCAACAAACTATAACCCTGAAAGCAGAACTTACAGCGGCACATGGAATGGTTTATTTAAAATGGCGTGGTCAAATAACCCAGCATGGGTTCTTTATGACTTAGTGACAAACCGCAGATATGGACTTGACCAGCGAGAGTTAGGTGTAGAGATTGATAAGTGGGGCTTGTATGAAGCTGCACAATTCTGCGACCAGATGGTTCCAGATGGTAAAGGTGGAATGGAACCTCGTTATCTTTGCGATATGGTTGTACAGAATAAGGTTGAGGCATACACACTAATTCGTGATATCTGCTCAATATTCCGCGGCCTGACATTCTATGATGGCGAAAAGATTGGCATCGTAGTTGATAAGCCTCGCAATCCATCTTACATCTTCACGAACGATAACGTTGTAAATGGATTATTCAGCCGCACATTCGCTAGCGAAAAGAGTCTTTACACTACTGCGAACGTACAGTTTGATGATGTGGAGAATAACTATCAGCAAGATGTAGAGCCGGTATTTGAATTAGAGGCAACCCGCCGCTTTGGATTTAACCCTGTTGATTTAACTGCTATTGGCTGCACTCGCAGAAGTGAAGCAAACAGGCGCGGAAGATGGCTTCTAAAAACCAACCTGAGAAGCGAAACTATCAGCTTCACAACTGGGTTAGAAGGTATGATTCCGATGATTGGCGAGGTTATTGCGGTTAATGACGCAGCATGGTCGAGCAACTATCAGTTAAACCTTTCTGGTCGAATCGAATCTGTGCAAGGATTGCAGGTTTTTACTCCGTTTAAAGTTGATGCAGCACCTGGTGACAGAATCCTGCTTAACAAACCGGACGGTAGCCCAGAGGCTAGAACTATCGCAAGCGTATCTGAAGATGGTAGAACTATTAACCTGAACACGGCGTTCAGTTTTGTAGCTCAGCCAGATACTGTTTTCGCAATCGACAAGGACAATCTGGCACTTCAGCAATATGTTGTGACTGGTATTCAAAAAGCAGATACTGATGGTCAGGACTCGTTCCAGTACACAATTACTGCTGTTGAGTACGACCCGAACAAATATGACGAGATTGACTACGGCGTTAACATTATAGACCGCCCTACTTCAATTGTAGAACCTGACAGATTGTCGCCACCTGAGAACTTAACAGTATCAAGCTACAGCAAGGTTGTTCAGGGTTTATCGGTTGAGACGATGGTAATAGGGTGGGACAAAGCGCCATACGCTAAAACATACAATGTTCAGTGGAGGAAAGAGAATGGTAACTGGATTAACGTACCCAGAACAGCTAGCACAGAAGTTGATATTGAAGGTATTTACGCAGGAATCTATGACGTTAGGGTTCGCAGCGTATCAGATACTGAAAACGTCTCTGCCTGGTCTGATATTGTAACTGTATCGCTAACTGGCAAGATTGGTAGCCCATCTGCGCCAACCGTTATTACTGCTTCAACTGATGAGGTGTTTGGCATTCGTGTTAAATGGGGATTCCCTGAAGGCTCAGGCGACACAGCTTACACTGAACTTCAGCAAGTTGCTGATAACGGTGACGGTACTTACAACCCTGATAACGCGAGCTTGCTGACGCTGCTTCCTTATCCAGCCTATGAATACTGGCACACGCCAATTCAGCCAGGCAAGGTTATCTGGTATCGTGCAAGATTAATTGACAGAATCGGCAACACCTCTGACTGGTCTGATTTCGCTAGAGGTATGAGCACTGACGATGCCAACATTATCAACGAATATATCAAAGTTGACATTGAAGGTTCGGAAGGATTCAAATATCTCGAACAGAATGCGATTCAAAAGAATCAGGACATTCAGAATCAGGCTGAGGCAATCATCGAGAACGCATTAGCAAATGACACTGATGTTCGCCGCATGACAAAGGAGAATGGTGCCAGAAAGGCTGAATACGTTCAGGCGGTGAATCTTATTGCTGATGAAACTCAGGCGCGCGTAGAGGCTCTCACGCAGCTTAAAGCGCAGATTGATGGTGAGGTTGTAGCTTCCATAACTGAGGTTCAGACGGCACTAGCCACCGAAACAGAAGCAAGGACCACTGCCGATACTGCTTTGAGCGCTCAGCTTGGAGATACTCAGGCTGCACTTAATGAAAAACTTGACTCATGGGTTGATGCGGAATCCGCTGGCGCTCAGTACGGTGTTAAGTTAGGTCTAAAATATAATGGGGTTGAGTATAGCGCAGGGATGAGCATGGAGCTTGTTGGCAGTGGTACTGGCGTTAAGAGTCAGTTCATCTTTGACGCAAACAGATTCGCTATCAGTAACGGGATTGGATCTGGTTCCGGTCAGTGGTCATTGCCTTTTGTTGTTGAGAGCAACCAGGTGTTCATCCAGAGCGCCGTGATCAAGGATGGATCAATCACTAATGCCAAGATTGGTAAAAGAATTCAATCAAATGACTACGTTCAAGGAAGTCAGGGGTGGGCTATTGATAAATCTGGTTTTGCTGAACTAAGTAATGCCACCGTTAGAGGAAGCCTTTACGCTAACAATGGTAACTTCGCGTTTAACGGAACAAGCAACACTGTTCAGATTAACGGTAACGGAATCACTGTTAACCTACCAGGTGGAGGAATGGTTGTAGTTGGAGTATGGAGTTAAAATATAGCCCCCTTCTGGGGGCTTTTTTAGTACATGTTTGGTATGTACGGTAACCGCATTGAGATGTTGGTGTTGAATGGGAACCGCGCGCCAGACTTCGTTGAGTAGTTACCATAAACACTTCCTTTATGCGCCCTAACCTGACCATTTGACATTGCAACGCCCTTGTATCTAAGGTTGTTGTATCCACCAGTAACCTCAACCATCGCGCCGCACCTTAGTATTGGGAAAAACCCATTACCTATTGATTGGTATGAGTTGGAAAGCTGGAGGAATCCACTTAGTACAAAAGGTCGCTTGACGCTGGAAAACACTATCTGGCCAGAGGCGTTTGAAATTGTTAAACCAGGCCCTGCGGTTGGTGCTGTATTGTTGAATATAACAAGATCGATAGTTACTGATGCTGATACATTATCAATTCCTGTGTAGGTATTGTTTCTACATAGTATTCTTTCCCCGTCAAACTCAAGGGTGACATTTGGGTTATTCCACCTTCCAAACGGTATTCCAGTCACCGGGAGTGTATAGCTTCCATTCACAGTCACAGTTCCGACATACTGAGCAGTCAGGAGTCTACTGTTTGATGTTATTGCAGTGAAGTTAGTCGAATCACTGACAAATATCCCCTCACTGCCTGGTGATGCACCAAGAACCTCAAAACCTTGCGCACCAAATCCAATCAAACGTCCTGATGAGCCGTTAAAGTTACCTATACTTATCCTTCCAGTTGAGTTATTGACCCTGGAAAATCCATTCATGAAATAAACCTCAGGTATGAAGTTGAAGTCATAAACGTCAATAGCCTTTGTCGGCAATATGAAGGCCTCAGATCCTTGAGTCATTGTTAGTCCGAAGTCTCTAGTGCCATTGGCGGAATTAAACGTGGAGTTACTGCTAAGGCTTCCTGTTACTGATGGCGCTCTTAAACCTGCAGTTATCTCCATTCTCGGTCTTCCGTCATTCAAGTCTATCAAGATACCCTGAGGCATTATTTCCACTCCTTTGTGCCATGATCTTTAACTGATCCAGAGAAGTTTTTGATACCATCCCAGCGGATATCTGTTTCACCTGAAGCTACAACTACACCTCCTTTCCATTTAGCAACACATGAGCCGTTAACTTCAGTCGCGCACCAACCGTCAGGTCGGGGTCCGGAAGAACAACCTACAGTCATGATTACTGCTGCCGCGATTATTGCTGATTTGATGAAGTTAGTCATTTTGTATTCCTTAGTGAGTGTGTTTCGTTTCGATGGAGTAACTATAGCAAAGGATGATTACGGAGTCTTTAGCTATTCGTGCTATTGTATACGCGTAACCGATGTAACTCGGTGTATACAATCTCGTCCGCGGAAAATGGTATACGCGCTGTTACGCCTAGTTACGCATTAGTTACATTAAAATATCTATATATATCAAGCTTTTACTCTTATTATTATTATTATTATATATTACTGTGTATATCATGTAACTACTTCTATAGAGTGTTCCGGTTATAATTTTAATATCATGTGGATTTATACAGTATTGCGCGGCAGCTATACCGATGCACCCTTAGCGAGAAACGGTATACACGATATACACACTAGTTACATTAAGCTATAGCTGGGCCGAGATGCCAGAAAGCGTAACCATTGGCAATGCCTACACGAAATTACAAGGATTCACGCGTAAGTCTGAGTCAACGATTGGCAAAACCAATTGGACTAGCTACCGTGCCGAATATATAGTTAACCCATCGAAAGCAAACAACCAGAGAGATAGAGAAATGACCTACTACATTATCAAAGAGAAAAACAACGCACTGTTCGGCGATTGCTACTTTGGTGGCCCTGCTGGATACACAACGGATAAAAACGAGGCTGACAGATTCGAGACCAAAGAAGAAGCCCGCGATGTTCTGACCGGGTGCTTCACTGAAGAAGATTTGAAATCTGTTAAGGTAGTTAAGGTTAAGGAATAAAATATGGGCTTTAAAGTTTTTACGCGAGAGGAGTTAAGCAGCGAGTCTTACCACTCTGAGACTGATCACATCTCTGGCAGTTCACTTGTCGAGATTATCCAGGGTTCTCCAGCTAAGTGGAAGTTCAAGCAGCGAAACAATGATAGTAAGGCGCTTAAGTTTGGCACTTTATCTCACTGTATGATTCTAGAACAAGATGTGTTCGATAAAGAGTACTTGCGAGCAACCGACCTTGATGCGATTGATGGTTTAATTACAAGTCAGACAGCATTATCGGCAGCACTTAAAAAAGTTGGTGTAGCTGGCACGTCAGGGAAGGGGTATAGCGAGCTTGTAGAGATGATGTATCGCTCTGGTGAGGATTGGAGTGTTAAATGGTTAATTGAGCAGCAGGAGAGCGCCCAAGCGCTTGTGGAGGGTAAGGAGCTGGTTAGCGCAGCAGACTATGACGAAGTGGTCGCCATGCGTGAGGTTCTTTGCAATATTCCGGCATATAATAAAATCGTGAATAGCGAAACGGCGCAGAAAGAGTTATCAATATTTGGTGAGATTCTCGGTGTAGGAGTGAAGATTCGAATAGACCACGTAGATGTAATTGATGGAGTTGTATGCATTACAGACCTGAAGACGACAGCCAGCGCATCACCTCAGGAGTTTGGGAGGCTTGCATTCAAGCACGGGTATCTCGCAAAAATGGCCCTTCAGCACGATGTTTTCGTCAGGGCTTTTAACGAGAAAAGAAGAACAAAAGTAAGGTTACTTGCAATCGAGAAAGAGGCACCTTACTTACCAATGCTTTACAATATTACAGAAGAGCAACTGAAGGTTGGTCGTAGAATGTATCTAGAGGCCCTTGCAACTTACAAGAAGTGCAAAGAGAATGATGTGTGGCCCGGATATGCGATGGGTGCAACAGAGATTGATTTAGATGTACCTGAGTGGGATATGAGGAAATACAGAGATGAACTGGTCTGAAATTTTTGATTACGATGGGGTTAATTTGATATGGAAGATAATGAGCGGAACTAGAGGTTGCATTGGTAAAGTTGCTGGAAATGTAAGTAAGACTAACGGTTATGTAAGGTTGAGGTACGATGGCAGGGAGCACAAGGTTCACAGAATTATATGGGATATCGTAAATGGTAAAATACCTAGTGGTTTATTTGTTGATCACATAAATCACATTAGAAATGATAACAGGATTGAGAACTTGCGATTGGTGAATAGGCAAGGAAATGCCATGAATCAGTCATTGAGAAAAACAAACAAAACCGGAGTTCTGGGTGTTAGTTGGGTGCCAAGGCTATCAAAATATGTAGCAAGAATGGGTGTGGATGGTTACGAGTATCACATTGGGTGTTTTGACTCAATCGAGGAAGCCGCTAGAGCAAGAAAAAGCGAAGAGGTTAAGTTGGGATTTCATAGAAATCACGGAAATAGCACAAATTGCTAAAACAACAATGGATAGCTCAGGTATAGTTATCCCATCAAAAACGAACGAGGTTAAAGATGCAAATTTCAGAATCATGCAAATCAATTTTAAACGCGCTACACACTGCAAAAGCAATGTTTGCAAAGGCTGAGCGCTCTAAGCAGAACTCGCACCTTAAAAACAAGTATGCAACCTTAGATGATGTTTTAGCAGCCGTTGAGCCTGGTTTGGATGAGTGTGGTTTGGTTATGTTTCAAAGCGTCCTAGATGACGAGCAAACTAATAGAATGAAGGTTGAGACAAAGCTATTTCATGCTGAGTCAGGAGAGTGGGTTAGCTTCTTAATGATTGTCCCAATCAGCAAGAATGACGCTCAAGGTTACGGCTCTGCTCTTACATATGCTAGACGCTACGGCATTACAGCAGCTTTAGGTCTTAGTCAGGCAGATGACGATGGCAATCTCGCAGCTAAAGGTGTTAAAGACTTCAAGCGCGAGCTAG
>NZ_VSMK01000109.1 GCF_011682075.1 Nitratidesulfovibrio liaohensis | reverse complement strand
GCCTGGCCTGCCCTGCGGCCGCCAGCGACACGCACTCCCGCGAGCAGTAGCGGCGATGGGCGCGCCCCGGCGGCATGGGGCCACCGCACAGTTGGCAACGTTCGGGCCGTTCCAGGGTTCGCGCGGCAGCATGGCAGGAGCGGCTGCAATACCGCCCCCGGCCATGCAGCAGCCGGGCAGGGTTGACGGAAAATGGCGTGTCGCAATGCAGGCAGGTCACTATCGGCATGACGCACCTCCTTCAAAGAAGCGGTTGCACGCCTCCAGCGCGCGCAGCCGTGTGCGCGCCGTTTCGGGCGTGGGGTGGCGAGCTTCGTCGTGGCTTGCGTGGTACAGACCAAGCAGGCGTCGGTGCTCGTCAACCTCTATGAACATCATGGGCAGCCGCCGGTCATGCAGGCTGCATCCTTCGGCACAGGCCGGGCACAGCACCATGCCGGCCACAACCTTGGCCTCGACATCTCCCAAGCCGAACGAGCCTCCGCATACGGCACATCTGGTGCCGTGTGACATTGCGCGCATTTCCATCCCTCTCGGCGCGTCGATGCCGGTACGCTCCCCAGAGGGCCCGGCTCGGACGGCTTGTTTATCAGTTATTCTATAAAATGCCGCTTCGCCGTTTCCGCCGGAACCGGCCCGCCCACCATTCGCCCAGAAAGGCCACGCGGCGTCGCACAAGGACATCAAGGGCAGCGACATGTCGTGCGCACAGATATTTCACACTTCGCACATAAACGTCAAGAGTATCGGTGCGCCGATGGCAGTTTTTCGTGGACATTCGCACAGAATGTGCTAACATCACATACATGAGCGAATACGATTCCACGAACACCGACTGGGACGAGCTTCGGGAGTACGTCATCGACGCGCTGCACAGCGTGGGCGGCGTGAAGCGCCTTGCGGAAATCGCGGGGGTCAGCGAGCGCACCGTCTACGCCTGGAAGAACGGCGAACGCTTTCCCAGCCGGTCCAACCTGGCGCGGCTCACCGAGCACCTGGACCGAATCTCCGCCACCGGCGGGCTCCAGCCGCATCGGCGCGGCCTGCAGGAACGCATGCTGCGCCCCTACGGAGAAGCCCCGCGCACGGCCGCCGGGCAACCGGAAGCACCGGAAGAAGCCCGACGCATGGCCGAGGAATTCGTACTGGTGGACAGGGCGGAAGCGCGTCCCAGTGCGGGTGGCGGCTCGTTGCAGACCGGCGGGCGCCCGCAGGAACAGCACGCCTTCAGACTGGACTGGGTGCTGGGCCGGGCAAGGTCCACCACAGGCCTGTGCCTCATGGAGGTCATGGGCCGGTCCATGGAACGCACCCTGCACGACGGCGACCTGGTGCTGGTGAACCAGCACGACCATGCGCTGGCGGAAGACCGCATCTACGTGCTGCGGGTGCAGGATGAAATCTACATCAAGCGCTTTTCCCGCACGCCGGGGCGCTACCATTTCCGGGGAGACAACCCGGAATTCGCTTACCAGGACATTGAGATCGACCCCCGCGACGAAGCCCTGCAATGGGAGGTCATCGGCCGGGTCATCTGGGCGGGCAAGGAACTGTAGCCCGGCACAGCGCCTTGCCGTAGGCCGTTATGGCCTCGCCGCCCCGACAACGCGCCAGCGTGCATGCCCTTCGTGTGCCGCGCCATCGGCAATGCCAGGCCCCTCCCCGGCTCCGGCCCTATCCCCACCGCAACCGAATTGACCTGCCATGGTCAATCCCGTGCATTTCCCCTCCCATTGCCTTTCCCCAACTCTCCCACCCTCCCCACCGTCCCTTGTGACGCGCCCTGCTGGATCGTTTGCACATTTTGTGCGATAACGTCTCCACATCGGAACCCGGAGGCCCCATGCACGTCACTCCCGCCCTTTCCGCACCGCGCACGCCCATTCCCCAGGCGCTTTCCACTCCTGCCTGCCCGCACCAGGCACAGCAGTCCGCCACCTTCGCCCAGCCCGGCGTCGGTGCGGAATTGCCCGCGCCGCCCCGACGCCATCGCCCCCCCGAGACCAGTGGTCGGCCCGTGTGGTCCGAAGGGCGCGGTCCCGACCCCGCGCCGCCCTTCCTGATCCGCTGGCACCCCACAGATGGCGACACCCGCCACGAACAGGCCACCACCCGTGCCGAAGCCCAGGCTCTGGCCCGTGACGCGCGCGACGCCACGGCGACGGACGTTGCCGTATACCGTCTGTGGAGCGTCCTGCCCGACTGACCGTACCGGACTGGCTGGACCGGATGGCCTGGGGTCGGCCTGCCCCCGCGACCTGCTGCCCGGCGAACTCGCCAACCACCACGGGCCCGTCCCCGCCCCATGCCACACCTGCCCCCTGCGCCTCCCCGTCCCTTCCTTTCTCGCCCGCCATCCTCGCCCGCCCGCTCCCCCTGCGCCCCTCGCCGCAACAACCGCCTCTCGTTATTTCCAGACTTCTGGACAATATTCCCCGCGCTCGCCTATACTGAGTCCTGCATCCCCGCCCGGCCTCGCGGGCATCTCCACGGCCGGAAGGAGCCCCGCCATGCCCACCCCCTCGGGCCCCATGCTGTTCCGCCATCTTTCCGTCTTCCAGCGGCTGCTCATCGGCACGCTGCTCATCGTCGCCTTCAGCATCGTGCTCGGGTACAGCACCCTGAGCCTGATGCGCGACATGGCCGAAGACGCCAACACCGTCTATCGGCACACCTTCATCGCCACCAGCAGCCTGCAACAGGCCAAGGAAAGCGTGGAGCGCATGCGCGCGGCCATGCGCGAGCAGATCATCGAGGTGGACGAAGCCATCAAGGCCGAACAGGTGGCCACCCTGCGGCGAGAGGAACGCCTGTTCCACGACTGCATGGACGCCGTACGCGCCAACTTTCGGGGCAACCCGGCCCTCATCGACGCCATGGCAAGCCGTTACGACGACTTCCTGTCCATGCGTGACAGGGCCATGGCCATGTCCGAGAACAGGGAGATACAGGAAGCCTGGCGGCTCACAGAATCCTCGCCCCAGAACCCGGCCGACCGTCTGCTGCAGGCCATCGACGACCTGAAGCACGCGGCCCGCTCCATGGCGGAACATTTCTTCCAGTCTTCGGTGGCGGAAAACCGTACCACGATGTTCAAGGCCATCGCGGCGTACGGGTTGTTCTGCGCCCTCGTCGTGGCCATCACCTATCTTGTCAGTTGGAGCATCCGGCGGCGCCTGCTGGCCCTGACCGGCTGCGTTCAGGCACTGGCCGATGGCGACCTGGACGTACGGGTGCCCTATGGCGAAGAACGCAACGAAATGGGGGCCATGGCCCGCTCGCTGGAGATACTGCGGGGCGTTTCGCGCCAGATGGAACAGCAGCGCTGGATCAAGGCCCAGATGTCCGAGACTGCCACCGCCCTGCAACAGGCGGGCGATCTGAGTTCCTTCGGACAGCGCCTGTCCGCCGTGGTCGCGCAAGTTTCCGGCGCCCCCTACGCGGCGCTGTACGTGCCCAACGACGACGGCATGCACCTGGACCTTGTGGCCTCGCTGGGGGGCATCGTCGGCGGTCCTCCCGCCAGCATCCCCAGGGACGGCGGACTGGTTGGCCGTTGCGCGACCATGCGCGTGCCGGTGGAGCTCACTCCGCCGGAAGGGGAAAGCCTGCGTTTCGCCACCGGGCTCGGCGACGTGCACCCCGCCTCGTTGCGGGCCTATCCGCTGCTGCTGGGCGAACGCCTGCTGGGCGTGCTGGAACTGGCCACCCTGGGGCCACTGCCTCCGCGCGCCGCCACCCTGTTCGAGGACATGCTGCCCATGGCCGCCCTGTCGCAGGAAGTGCTGGAGCGCAACCTGCACACCCGCAGCCTGCTGGAACAGACCCGCACCCAGGCAACGGAACTGGAGGAAAGCCGTGAACTCCTGCGTCGTAGCGAGGCGTTCTTTCGCGCCGTGTTCGAAACGGCGGGCATCGGCATCGTCAGCGAACGCAAGGGGCTTGGCATCGACAGGGCAAACCCAGCCTTCATCGATTTCATCGGCATCAGCGAACCGGAACTGCGCGGGCGCGACCTGGAGGACTTCTTTCACCCCGATGACCGCGAGGCGCTGCAAGCCCTGCTGGGCCGCCTGGATCCGGACAAGCCGGAATATGTCCACCGGCGATACGGCAGTCCGGAACATGACGGGCAGGACGCCAGCGGTCCGGACCCGACGCGTTCCACCCTTAGCGTCCGGGCAGAGCACCGCTACCTGCGCCCCGACGGCGAGGTGCGCTGGGCCGACGTACGCTGCGCCCTCATCGGCGACAGGGACATCACCCCCCGCCGGGTCACCCTGATCAACGACATTACCGAACTCAAGGAACAGCAGGCGGAACTGGAGGATACCGAGGCCTGGTACCGGGGCATCGTGCATTCCGCACCGGACGCCATGGTGGTGGTGGACGGAGAAGGACGCATCGTGCTGTGCAACCCGCAGCTTGAGCGGCTGTTGGGCTACGAGACGGGTGAGCTTGCCGGACGGCTGGTGGAGGAATTCCTGCCCGAAGAAGTGCGTGAACGCCACGTGAAGCTGCGCAACGACTTCCTGGCCTCGCCGCTCCAGGTCATCGGCCATGAACGCGAAGTGATTGGCGTGCGCAAGGACGGCACCCGCCTGCCGCTGGAAATCAGCCTCAGCAAGCTGCCCCCGTCCGACAGGCACCCCATGAGCGCCTGCGGCGCCCTGCGCGACATTTCCCTGCGCAAGCGCTCCGAGGCCGAACTGCGCCGGGCCAAGGAAATGGCCGAAGAAGCCACCCAACTCAAAAGCGATTTCCTGGCCAACATGAGCCACGAAATCCGCACCCCCATGAACGCCATCATCGGCATGGCCCACCTGGCCCTGAAGACGGAACTGGACCCGCGCCAGGCGGATTACGTGCGCAAGATACGCGCCTCGGGCCAGCACCTGCTGGGCATCCTCAACGACATCCTGGACTTCTCCAAGATCGAGGCGGGCAAGCTGACGGTGGAAAGCACCGAGTTCGAACTGGAAACCGTGCTCGACACCGTGGCCAACCTGGTGTCGGAAAAAGCCGCCACCAAGGGGCTGGAATTCGTGCTCGACGTGGCCGCCAACGTGCCCCCCATGTTGCGGGGCGACCCGCTGCGCCTGGGGCAGATTCTCATCAACTACGCCAACAACGCGGTGAAGTTCACCGAGCACGGCGAAATAGTGGTCCGTGTGGAAACGCTGGAAAAGGGCGATGCCGACGTGCTGCTGCGTTTTGCCGTGCGTGACACGGGCATCGGCCTCACCGACGAACAGAAGGCCCGGTTGTTCGTATCGTTCCAGCAGGCAGACACCTCCACCACCCGCAAGTACGGCGGCACCGGCCTTGGCCTTGCCATCGCCAAGAAGCTGGCGGACCTGATGGGCGGCGGCGTGGGAGTGGACAGCACCCCCGGCGGGGGCAGCACCTTCTGGTTCACGGCCCGGCTGGGCCTGGGCTCCGCGCGGCGGTCACTGGTGCCGCGCATAGATCTGCGCGGCCTTCGGGTGCTGGTGGTGGACGACAACCCCCAGGCCCGCATGGTGCTGGCCCACATGCTGGAAGGCATGACATTCCGCCCGGTCATGGCGGACGGCGGCGAGGCCGCGTTGCGCCTGCTGCGCGAGGCCCGGGACGCGGACAAGCCCTTCGGCATGGTCTTCCTGGACTGGCAGATGCCCGACATGGACGGGCTGGAGACGGCCCGCAACATCCGCGCCCTGTCGCCGGACCTGCCCGTGGTCATCGTCACCGCCCACGGGCGCGAAGAGATTTTCGCCGCGTCCGAGGGGGTGGGAGTGGCCGCCGTGCTGGTGAAGCCGGTACAGCCATCCCTGCTGTTCGACACGGCCATGCGCCTGCTGGGCGCGGTGCACCCGGCCCCGCGCGCCGCCGCGCCGCCGCCGGACACCCGGCCCACCATGCTCGACGGCGTGCAAGGGGCGCGCGTGTTGCTGGTGGAGGACAACGAACTGAACCGCGAGGTGGCCCTGGGCCTGCTGGCCGAGGCGGGGCTTGTCCCCGATGCGGCGGAAGACGGGGAGCAGGCGGTGCGCATGGTCAGCGGGGGCGCCTACGACCTGGTGCTGATGGACGTGCAGATGCCCGTCATGGACGGCTACGAGGCCACCCGGACCATCCGTCGCAGCCGGGGGGCCGACAGACTTCCCATCGTGGCCATGACCGCCAACGCCATGCAGGGCGACCGCGAGGCGTGCCTGGCGGCGGGCATGAACGACCACGTGGCCAAGCCCATCGATCCGGACGAACTGTTCGCGGCGCTGATCCGCTGGCTGCCCCGGCAAGGCGGGGCAAAGCGGGAGGACGCGACCGCCCCCGGCGCGCCGCCCCCCCTTCGCCCCACAGAGGAGACCGGGCAAACCGGCCAGGCTGGGCACAACGAAACCCGGAGCATCCTCGACCCGGAGGCCGGACTGCGTCGGGTAATGGGCAAGCAGTCCACCTACCACACCCTGCTGCGGCGCTTCGTTTCCCAGCACGCCGACGCGGCCACGCGCATCGCCGGGCTCATCCAGTCCGGCGACGGTGCGGCGGCAACGCGCGAGGCGCACACCCTGAAGGGCGTGGCGGGCACCCTGGGCG
>NZ_VSMK01000108.1 GCF_011682075.1 Nitratidesulfovibrio liaohensis | reverse complement strand
CGCGCGGGCCGCTGGGACGGCACGCCGCGTCCGCGCCTGCGGCTGATGCTGGCCGGGTTCGATTCGGCCACGCCGGAAGCCACGGTGCGCGGCTGGCTGCGCGAGGCAGGCATAGAGGACAGCTCGGTCATCACCGGCAAACGGCCGGACGTGGCTGCGTGCATTTCAGCCATGGACCTTGGCGTGGTGGCCTCGCTGTGGTCGGAGACCATTGCCCGCGCCGCGCTGGAGATCATGGCCTGCAACAGGCCGCTGGTATCCACCACCGTGGGCGTCATGCCCGATCTTTTGCCCCATGGTGCGCTGGTTGCGCCGGGCGACGTTGCCGCCATGGCCGGGGCCATAGCCCACGCCATGGACAGCCCGCCATGGCTGGAAATACTGCGCGATGCCTGCGGGCTGCGCATCGAAAGCCTGCACCGGACCGATTTTCTGCAGCGCACCCTTGATGTCTATCGCGGGGTATGCCGTTCCGTATGGCAAGGCACCTGCCGCCCGGATGGATGGGATGGATGGGACGGACGGGACGGACGGGACGGGCGTGATGGGGCAAGCAGGCCGGACAATCCCGGCGGCACGGGCAGGGCCTGACCGCCCTCGCATTTCCTTCGTTCCGACGGCGCGCCCGCGCCGCCGCACCATGCACAACGGACGGGCCATACCCATGGGCCCGCCCACGCAAGAGCCAGAGCAGGAGACACACCAGTGAGCCTCAAGAGTTTCGCCAGCGACAACACCTCGGGCGTGCACCCGCGCATTCTCGCCGCCATGGAGCGCGCCAACGCCGGGCACGCCCGCCCCTACGGGCAGGACCCGTACACAGAGCAGGCGAAAGAGGTGTTCGCCCGGCACTTCGGGCCGGACATCGACATGTATTTCGTGTTTCTGGGCACGGCGGCCAACGTGCTTGGGCTGCGCGCCGTGACCCGGCCGTGGCATTCGGTGGTCTGCGCGGACGTGGCCCACATCAACGTGGACGAATGCGGCGCGCCGGAATCGGTGACCGGCTCCAAGTTGCAGGTCATCCCCTCGCACGACGGGCGCATCCGGGTCATGGACGTGGTGCCGCTGCTGCACATGATCGGCAACTTCCACCACAGCCAGCCGCGGGTCATTTCCATCACCCAGTCCACGGAACTGGGCACGGTGTATTCCCCGGCGCAAATCCGCGCCCTTGCCGACTTTGCCCATGCCAACGGCATGCTGCTGCACATGGACGGCGCGCGGCTGGCCAACGCGGCGGCGGCGCTGGACGTGAGCCTTGCGGCGCTGACCCGCGACGCGGGCGTGGACGTGCTGTCCTTTGGCGGCACCAAGAACGGCATGATGTTCGGCGAGGCGGTGATCTTCTTCAATCCGGAACTGTCGCGCGAGTTCAACTTCATCCGCAAGCAGGGCATGCAGCTCATTTCCAAGATGCGCTTCATCGCCGCCCAGTTCATAGAAATGCTGCACGACGGCCTGTGGCTGGAAAACGCCCGCAACGCCAACGCCATGGCCCGCCTGATGGCCGACAGCCTGCGCGGCCTGCCGCACGTCACCATTACCCGGCCCGTGGAGGCCAACGCGGTGTTCGCCCGGCTTTCGCCCGAGCACATCGCCCGCTTGCAGCAGGATTTCTACTTCTACGAATGGGATCCGGTGCTGCACGAGGTGCGCTGGATGACCAGCTTCGACACCACCGAGGAAGACGTGCGGGAATTCACCGACGCCGTGAAGGCGCTGGGGTAGGGAAGGCGGCCTTTCGACACGACTGCGGTGGCAGGATGATGAAAGAGTGGGCGTATGCAACGGCATACGCCCACTCATGCATTTGTACGGAAAGCTTGTTCGATACAACGTTAGTCGTAACAATCATCGCCCGCATGCAGCATCTTGGGGCGAAATTCCGGCCAGGCGGTTCTGTTGCGGCAAGCGGGCAGTCGCCATGCCGCAGCCAGGCCGGATATCAGAACTCGTACATCAGCGACAGATTGCCCCCCACGCCCTCGCGTACGCCGGTATAGCCCTGTGCGCCCAGATCAAGCGAAAATCCGCTGTCTGGCAGGGGCTTCCATATGACGCCCACCTCGCCCACGCCCGTGCCGCCCTTCAGGGTTGGCGCGGGTGCGTCAACTCCGGCCACCACGCTGTGCGCCGTGCCGTCGAATTCGTATTCCCATGCCGCGCCGGTGTACGGCGTGATGCATTTGTTCAGCGCATAGCCGAATCGCGCCCCAAGGCGGGTGCGGTACGAATCCACGTCGTCGAACGTTACCGGGTCGCCCAGTATGCGCACGTCCGCCCCCGTGGTGTGCGTCCAGAAGTACTTGCCGTACAGGTCAAGCCAGGCCTGTTCGCTGATGTTCCAGATGTACCCGACGCCCGCGTGCGCGCCGTAGTAGGCGACGTTGATGTCGTATTCGGCCTCTCCCAGCGTGGGGTTCAGGTCGTCGCTCCTGTAGTCGGAACTGAGCCTGCCCGCGCGCACCGTTGCTTCTGCGTACAGCCCGCGCGCCATGCCTTCGGTGGCTTCCACCCGGCCCAGCAGGCCGCCGCCGGTGGAACGGCTGTCGCCCCGGGCCGTGATGCTGTCGCCAGCCGCCGTTTCGTTGTGGCTGTCGTAGGAGCCGACGCCTGTTTCGAAGAACGCCCCCACAAGCAGATCCGCGCCGCTCACTGGCAGGCGTTTGGCCAGGCCGGTCATGAGGGCGAAGCTCTGCAAGTCCACATGAGACCCGGTTGCATAGCGAGAGGTTGTGCCGGACGTGGCGCCGAAGCCAGCCCAGCCTGCCTGAGCCATGTTGTCCGCGCCAAGGACGGCTGCCGCGCGGGCGTTGCCCATGCCCGGCCCGGCCGCAAGGTCCGCGCCTTGTGTCACAAGGGCGATGCTGGCCGCCTTGCCTTCGGACGGGGATTTGCGCACGCCTTCGTCGGTCTGTCCGGCGCTGGTCACCCGGGCCACCAGACTGTTGGAGGTTGTTTCCAGGCCGAAGGTGTAAAGGCTGGAAATGCCCGCCATGCCCGTGACGTTGTTGGTCATGCCCGCATCGGCGTGAGGCTGGGAGCTTGGATAAGGGTAACGGTGTCATTGACGGCCAGCGGGGTTCCGCTGCCCATGATGCCCACGCCCACGGTGGTGGGGGCGGTGGAAGGGCCGCTGGAGGGCGTGCTGATATTCACGCCTTGGGTAACAGTAAGCACCGTGTCGCCAGCCCGGACCGTCTCTGGCAGATAGAACCGGAAGTGCTGGAAATTTTTGATGGAAGCTGCCTGAAGGTTCAGGGTGTGGATTTCCAGCGTGTTGCCGGTGCGGTCGTCCGAACCGGCTGCGGAGTGCCCGCCGATAAGGTTGGCAAGGCTCAGGTCGGGGCTGTCGAAGATGCGCAGGGTGTTGTCGGTAGCGTCGTGATCCCTGGAATATCCACCAAAGACGTCGGTGTGTATCGTGCCGCCAGTGATGGTTACAATGTTTTGGTAGGCGTATTCGGTTTGGGTGTATCCGCCGTATATTCCTTCGCCTGCATGTGTTCCGCCGGTTACTGTTACCCGGTTGCCCCAGGCGTTACCGCCCACGCTGAAGCCGCCGATTATGGGGCCGACAATGCCAGTGTCGATGGTGACGTCCCCATTCTCGGCGGCATTAAAATCGTGCCGATAGATGCCGATGTAACCGGGATTCGTGAAGTCCGCGACGGGGCCGGTTACACTGCCGCCCGAGTTGGCGGCTCGCAATGGTGCGGCCAGTGCAAGCGACGCCAGAAAGAGTAGCGCCGCCGCGGCACGCGCGGCATGGCTGCGCGCGCGCCGTGGAGATTTGGTAGTCTGCGGGGGCCATAGACGCAGGGGCAAGAACATGAAGGCCTCCTGATGTCGTGACGTGGTGTTTCCCCAGATGGTCTGCGGGTGCAAATATGCCCGGTGCAGCACGCGCTGGCATCGGGCATTGATTGCGGCATCAGGCGTTTGGGGAGTTGTCTGTACGAGATCAATGATAACAGGGCGTTCTGGAATTGTAAATCTATTGCGGCCCGTATGTGCCGCATATGAAGGCCCTTGGCAAGGAGACGACGTGGAATTTTGGGCGAAAATGCCCAAGGCTGCATGCAAGGGCTTTTCCGCAGTACTGCATCAGGCGGTCCTGCGACCGGTCATGCGCAGGTTTCTGCAATATGTCCTGCAACAGGTTTCGCGCCCGGGCCTGCAACAGGTTCGGCTATTGATTCGCCGTGAGACAGACAGGCACGCGGTGGCGCCCCGGGGAAGCGGGGTGTTGGGGCGCGGTGCTACGCTTCTGCCCGTGCTTTGCTTACAGCCGCATCTTCGCGTACAGCCCGGCCAACCAGGGGCGGGCGTACAGGAACAGGCGCAGCAGCAGCCACGACGCGGGCTTGTCCTTGGCCTTGAAGCGGTGGACGTGGGCGGCGCAGCCGGGCGGGTTGGGGCCCATGGTGGTGGCGAAGAACACGGAAAAACCCTGCGCCCGTGCGATGTCGCGGGCCTCGTCGCAATAGGCGCCCCACGGCCAGCACAGCGAGCGCACGGGGTGGCCCAGTTCGTCGGCCAGGGTGGCTGCGCAGGCGGCCAGTTCGCGGGTCATGCGGGCGGTGCGGTCGGCGTCGGATTCCGGCTTGCCAAGGCCGGAAGGCGTGGCGGCAAAGGCTTCAACCAGTACTTCAAGTTCGCGCACCTTGCCGGAATCCTGGAAAAAGGCGTAGGCCCCGGCCTTGTCCTGGGGGACCAGGGCGCGAATGGCGTCCACCAGTTGCTGGTCGGGCACGAAGGCGCGGCGCAGCAGGGCGGGGCGCTGGGCAAAGGCTGGCAGCCCCCACGGCACGGCAAAGTCCACCCGGTCGAAGGTGCGCGAGCGGTGGCCGGGGGCGTGAAAGCCCGTGTATTCAGGCTTGGCGAACACGGCGTGGTGCCAGTGGGAATGGGCCGCCACGGCCATGGTGCCATCGGCTTCCATCAGCCGCGCCTCGTCCCAGTTGCAGAACAGGTCCTTGCGCTCGTCAAACCCCAGTTCGTGGCGCACGAAGGGGGCATCCACGCGGGGCAGGCCGTCTTCGCGGATGCGGCCCGCGCGCACGTCGTCCAGGGTGGGGCGGGGCGCGCCCTGTTCCAGCTTGCCCGCCACGGCAAAGATGACGCCCTTGTGCCCGTACTTCTTCAGGATGGGCCAGGCGTAGACGTAGTTGTCCAGGAACCCGTCGTCGAAAGTGATCAGCGCGCTGCGCGGCGGCAGCGGGGCTTCGCCCAGCAGGTACGCCTCGGCTTCGGCCAGGCCGATGCCGGTCCACCCGGCGCGGCGCATGGCCCGGCAGTGGGTCTCGAAGGTGTCGGGGGGGACGGCGATGGAATTCTTCTTGCGGCTGACGTAGTGGTACATCAGCACGGGCAGGCTTTTCAGGCCAGATGCGCCAGATGCGCCTGAAGGCGCGGCAGGGCGGGATGCGGACATGCGGTGACGGTGGCGGGGCCGGTTTGGAGGTATGAAGGGGCGGGGCCGTGGAAACATGGTCCCGTTCGGCGTCTGTAGCGCAGCGGGCGGCGCTCGTCGAGGGGGGGCGGGCGCCGTGACGGCGGCCATGGTCGGCAGGCGTGGACGACCGTCTGCGAAGCGGCTGTCAGAGCATCTGGCGAAGCATCTGGCAACGCGTCTGGCAGAGCATTTGGCGCATTGCCCGTCGGTCTTTTGACGCAAGCCGCTTGACACAGGGGCGCGTCGGATTATCCTACAATGGCAGCAGGTTTGCAGCCTCATTGACGCTAAAGGAGAGCTATACGAGATGGCAGTCGAATACAAGGACTATTACAAATTGCTCGGCGTGGAGCGTTCCTCCTCGCGCGACGACATCTCGAAGGCGTACAAGAAGCTTGCCCGCAAGCATCACCCGGACCTGAACCCCGGCGACAAGAACGCGGAAGAACGCTTCAAGGAAATCAACGAAGCCTACGAGGTGCTCAAGGACGACGAGAAACGTCGGCTCTACGATCAGCTTGGCCCCAACTGGCAGCACGGACAACAGTTTCAGGGTGCGCCCGGCTTCGAGAACGTGCGCTTCGACTTTGGCGGCGGGCGAGGCTTCGAGGGCGCCGGGTTCAGCGACTTCTTCGAGACGCTGTTCGGTGGCGGCGGTGCGCGGGCGCGCGGGCAGGGCGGCTTCGGGCCGGACCCGTTCGGCAACTTTTCCGCCCGGCAGCGGCGGGGCCGCGACGTGGAGGCAGAATTCTCGCTGACGCTGGAAGAAGCCTACCGGGGCGGGCGCAAGGCCGTGACCCTGCGTGAAGCCAACGGCGGCACCAAGACGCTGGAGGTGAACATCCCCGCTGGCGTGCGCGAAGGCGGGCGCATCCGCCTTGCCGGGCAGGGCGATCCCGGCATGGGCGGCGGACCGGCGGGCGACCTGTACCTGAAGGTGCGCATGGCTCCGCATCCGCAGTTCACCCTGGATGGCGACAACGTGATCTACGATCTGCAACTGGCCCCGTGGGAAGCAGCCCTGGGCGCAACGGTGCGCGTGCCCACGCTGGACGGCGAGGTGGACGTTACCGTGGCCCCCGGCGCGTGCAGCGGACGCAAGCTGCGCCTGCGCGGCAAGGGGCTGGGCGC
>NZ_VSMK01000107.1 GCF_011682075.1 Nitratidesulfovibrio liaohensis | reverse complement strand
GTGCGCGAAAGCGACGCGCTGGCCACCCGCTCCGGCGGTGCGCTGGACGACATCCTGGCCCGCATCGGCGATTCCGGCGGCGAGGTGCGGACCATTGCCGCCATGGCAGAGGCGCAGGCGCGCGGCGGAGAAGACGTGGGAC
Organism: Nitratidesulfovibrio liaohensis; assembly: GCF_011682075.1. Taxonomy (GTDB): domain Bacteria; phylum Desulfobacterota; class Desulfovibrionia; order Desulfovibrionales; family Desulfovibrionaceae; genus Cupidesulfovibrio; species Cupidesulfovibrio liaohensis. The sequence goes on along the minus strand of NZ_VSMK01000107.1, from coordinate 6,499 downwards.
GCGCCGTGGCGGAAGTGGACGCCATCGCCCGCGAAACCGCGCAGGGCATGGCGGAATCGGCCCATGCCGTGGCCGGGCTTTCGCGCCTGGCCGGGGAACTGCAACACGTCATGGACGGCATGACCTGCGATGACGGGGGGCAGCCCCCCCGCGATGGCGAGGAATCATAGACAGCGCGCCAATGCTGCGGAATGGGATACTGAGGAAGGCGGCACGACACAGGATTGTAACGGTCGTCACAACAGGCCGTAACCTGCGCTGGATACTTCTTGTGGCGCGTTGACGCTGAACCGCACACAATTACCCCCAACCGGGAACCGTCAGGGAGGTTTGCAATGAAGTCGATCAAGAAAGTGGCGCTGGCCGCCGCGCTTGTGCTGTCGCTGGCCGGTGTGGCCGAAGCCCGCGACCAGATCCGCATCGTGGGTTCCAGCACCGTGTATCCCTTCTCCAGCGCCGTGGCCGAAGAATTCGGCGCCACCAACAAGCAGTTCAAGTCGCCCGTGGTCGAATCCACCGGTTCCGGCGGCGGCCACAAGCTGTTCTACGCGGGCGTCGGCCCCGACACCCCGGACATCACCAACTCCTCGCGCCGCATGAAGGTCGAGGAACTGGAAACCAACGCCAAGAACGGTGTCACCGACATCACCGAAGCCAAGATCGGCTTCGACGGCATCGTCATCGCCCAGAACATCGGCAACGGCGACATGAACCTGACCCTGAAGGATCTGGCCCTGGCCGTGCTGGAAGAAGTGCCCGTGGACGGCAAGCTGGCGCCGAACCCCTACAAGACCTGGAAGCAGCTGAACCCGTCCCTGCCCGACCGCAAGATCGTCATCTACGGCCCGCCCGCCACCTCGGGCACCCGCGACGCCTTCATCGAAATGGTGGTCGAAAAGTTCACCGGCAAGGACGAGACCTTCAAGGCCGTGCTTGGCAAGGACGCGGCCCAGTACAAGAAGATCCGCCAGGACGGCCCCTACGTGCCCGCCGGTGAAAACGACAACCTCATCGTGCAGAAGCTGACCAAGGACACGGAAGCCGTGGGCATCTTCGGCTACAGCTTCCTGGCCGAGAACAAGGACCGCATCAAGGGCTGCACCGTGGAAGGCAACCCCCCCACCTTCGACAACATCTCCTCGGCCAAGTACCCCATCTCCCGCGCGCTGTACTTCTACGTGAAGGACGCCCACATCGGGAAGATTCCCGGCCTGAAGGAATACGTGGACCTGTTCATGTCCGAAAAGATGATCGGCGACGCCGGCTACCTGAAGACCATCGGGCTGATTCCGCTGCCCGCCGCCGAGCGCGAAAAGGTGCGCAAGGACGTGACCGGCTTCAAGAAGCTGACCGCCGAAGACCTGAAGTAGCCACAAGCCGCACGTGCCGGGGAAGGGATACGCCTTCCCCGGCCTTCACCATTTCCGGGGGGTGCGCGCCCCCCGGCCAACGGGAACGCACATGACCATGGGAAGCGCGTTGCAGATGGCCCTGATGGCCATATTGCCGCTTTCGGTGCTGGCGTACATGGCAGCCCGCCGCAGGGCGGGGGCCGACAATGCGCGGGGCACGGAATTTCATTCGCCGCTCGTGTATTACGGGTGGTATTCGTGCCTGTGGGTGGCCCTGCCGTCCATGGGGCTGTTCGTGCTGGCGGGGCTGCTGCACCTGCTGCGCATCGCCACCGTGCCCGGCCCGGTGCTGGCGGGTGGGGCCGTGGCCCTGGCCGCGTTCGGCCTTGTGTGGTCGCAACGGGCCATCGGGCGCGATTTCCGCGCCATCCACAGCGTGGAAGGCGCGGTGCGCTGGGCGCTCATCGGCGCCTCGTGCATTTCCATCCTCATCACCATCGGCATCGTTGTCTCGGTGGTGTTCGAGGCCATGCAGTTCTTCCGGCTGGTGAACCTGTGGGACTTTCTGACCGGCACCAAGTGGAGCCCGGAGACGGCCTTCCTGATTTCCACGGGCCGGGCCGACGGCAACGTGGCCACGCCGGAATTCGGATCGCTGCCGCTGTTCGCGGGCACCTTCTACATCACCGCCGTGGCCATGCTGGTTGCCGTGCCCATGGGGCTGTTCGCCGCTGTGTACATGGCCGAATACGCCAGCCAGCGGGTGCGGCGCATCGCCAAGCCCGCGCTGGAAATCCTGGCGGGCATCCCCACCGTGGTCTACGGGTTCTTCGCCGCCATCACGGTCAGCCCGCTCATCGTGCACCTGGCCGAGTCCATGGGGCTGGAGGCGGAATACACCAACGCGCTGGCGCCGGGGCTGGTGATGGGTGTGATGATCATTCCCCTTGTCTCCTCGCTGTCGGACGACGTGATCAACGCGGTGCCCCAGGCCATGCGCGAAGGTTCGTACGCGCTGGGCGCCACCACGTCGGAGACCATCCGCAAGGTGGTGCTGCCCGCGGCCCTGCCGGGCGTGGTTTCCGCCGTGCTGCTGGCCGTGTCGCGCGCGGTGGGCGAAACCATGATCGTGGTCATGGCCGCCGGGCTCATGCCCAACCTGACATGGAACCCGCTGAAGAGCATGACCACGGTCACCGTGAGCATCGTGGATTCGCTGACCGGCGACCAGGCCTTCGACAGCCCGCAGACGCTTTCGGCCTTCGGGCTGGGCCTTGTGCTGCTGGTGCTGACGCTGGTGCTCAACGTGGTGTCGCTGGTGGTCATCCGCAAGTTTCGCGAACAGTACGAGTAGGGGGGCACCAGCATGGCATCGTTGTTCGGCATTGACGAAAAGAAGCTGCTGCGCAAGCGGCGCGCGGCGGAAACGCGCTTTCGCCTGTGCGCCATCGCCGCGCTGGTTCTGGCCGGGGCGTTTCTGGTGTTCTTTCTGTTCGACATCACCATGAAGGGCTACCCCGCCTTCCAGCAGGCGGAACTGCTGGTGTCCGTGAACTATACGACCGAGGCGCACGACAATCCTTACGCCGCCATGGACCCGGATACGGTGCAGATCGTCTCGCGCAGCTTCACCCGGCTCATCCCGTCCATGATGGCCGAGAACAGCAGGCTTATCGGCACCACCAAGGAAATGTGGGTGCTGGCCAGCGCGGACACTGATCAGTACTTGAAGGGCAATGCCAACCGGCTGAAGCCGAGGCACCAGGCACTGGTGGACACCATGCGCCAGGAAGGCAAGGCCCGGCTGGCCTTCAACTGGGGATTCTTCGAGGCGGGCGATTCCAAGCTGCCGGAGCTGGCGGGCATTCGCGCGGCGGCCATCGGTTCGCTGTACGTGCTGCTGATCACCCTGGCCATCAGCTTTCCCGTGGGGGTGATGTGCGCGGTGTATCTTGAGGAATTTGCGCCGGACAACCGGCTGACCCAGATCATCGAGGTGAACATCAACAACCTGGCGGCCATCCCGTCCATTCTGTACGGGCTGCTGGGGCTGGCCATCTTCATCAATTTCATGGGGGTACCCCGGTCGTCGGCCCTGGTGGGCGGGCTGACTCTGTCGCTGATGACCCTGCCCGCCATCATCATCAGCACGCGGGCGGCCATCCGGTCCATACCCCCGTCCATCCGCGAGGCGGCACTGGCCCTTGGGGCAACTCCGTTGCAGGTGGTGTGGCACCACGTGCTGCCGCTGTCGCTGCCGGGCGTGCTGACCGGCACCATCATCGGCCTGGCCCGCGCCATGGGCGAAACCGCGCCCCTGCTCATTGTGGGCATGATGGCCTACATTCCGGAGGCACCGGAAAACTTCAACAGCGCGGCCACGGTGCTGCCTGCCCAGATATTCACCTGGGCGTCGGATTCGCAGCGGGCCTTTTCCGAGCGCACCGCCGCGGGCATCATGGTACTGCTGGTGCTGCTGCTGGGCATGAACGCCACTGCCATCTGGTTGCGCAACAAATACGAGCGCAAGTGGTAGGGGGCGGCGCGAGCCATGCTTGGTGCCAGGAAATAGGCAGAGATGCACGAACGGCGGCCCCCCAGGGGGCCGCCGTTTTCGCGCGTGGAGGGAGGGGGACGGTTACAGCGCGGGGCCGCCCACCACGGCGTCGGGGAACAGGGGGGGGAAGAGATCGGAAAGGGCAAAGGTGGGCAGGGCCACCCGCACGGGGGCCACATGGGTGGCTGCCTGAAGCAGTCCCGTCCGCAGCAGCAGGCTGAGCACGCGGCGGCCCGTGCGCTGGCTTTTGCCGAGCACCATGGTGGCCATGCCGCGTTCCATCGCGCCGGTTTCAAAGACCAGGGCCAGCAGGCGGGCCACCAGCGCCGCGTCCTCCGGCCGGAGGACGCCCGCCGCCTGGGGAGTGCCCACAAGATGCCGATGCACCACGGTCTGGTAGCGCAGGGCGATGTTCCGGACGTCGAGGCTGGTGGCCATGAAGCTGATCTGGTCCAGGCAGGTTTCGAGGACGAACGCGCAGAAGTCCGCCAGGTCGACCAGGCCGAAGCGGCCGTCGCGTTGCGGGTCGGCGGCGTTCAGGTGGATGAAGTACCCTGCACGGTCGCGGGAGATGCCGCGTGAGAAGGACCAAGCGCCGCTCTCGTTGATTCCGGCCGCACGCAGGTAGAGTTCGGTCAGCAGGCGCACCACGCGGCCGTTGCCGTCACGGAAGGGGTGAAGCCACGTCAGCCTGTGGTGGCTGGCGGCCGCCGCGATGAGCCTGTCCAGTCCGTGGTGGCGGTCTGGCGCGTATGCTTCGGCAAACTGGTGCATCAACCCGGGCAGATCGCGGGCCAGCGGGCCGTGGATGCTGGCCCCGCCGTCCACGGACACTTCGCGGTCGCGCAACTGGCCGGGCGCCACGGAAATGTCGGTGAACCGGCCCCCGGAATGCACATACTGGTGCGCCTCGGGCAGGTGGCTGAAAAATTCGCGGTGCATGTCCAGCAGGAAGTCCGTGGAGCAGATGTCGCGTGGTGTTTCCGCCAGTTGCCGCAGCAGGGTCGACTCCGTTTCCACGTGGGCGAGGCCCAGTTCCTGCGCGTAACGGCGTTGGTCGTCGGGCGAAAAGCGCTGCTGGTACGCGGCCTCGATGGCGAAGATGGACGTCCTGCTGCCTTCGATCAGGTTGCTGTGGTAGCTGTTCAACAGCTTGACGCGCTCGCGCAACGTATCCGCCGTCAGTGGATGCAGGCTGCCGTCCAGTTGGGCGGAGGCGCGCACCACCGCCAGCGCCTGATCGCGCAGTTCATCAAGATGTTGTCCCTCGGGCAGGACGGGAGCCAGCGTGGCCGGTATGTTGTCCGGTTTCATATGCCGAATATATAGGGAGATACGAACAAAAAAGCAATATGTTTTGGCCGGTTCATTGGCCGGTTCGTAGCGTGGGTTTGGGGAGGAGGATTCGCCCGCCCACGGCAGCGGGAGAAGACGGTTGCGACTTTTATTGACTTCGATTTTCAATTTCAATACACAGGGGGTGCCGCCGACGTGGCCCGCCCCGTACCGATGACGCTGCCCCCTGCGCCATGACCACGAGGCAAGCGGGCCGCAACCCCCGTCGGCGTCACGCCTGCTCCGTGGTCGTTCCGCGTTGCGCCGTCATGCGGCGGGATGCGGCAATGGCCCGGCAGGGCGGCGTGCCCGGCATGTGCCTTCCCCCACATGGTGTCGGTTCAATACGCCTCGCTGCGGGGTTTGCCGGGTGCGCCGCGCCTTACGGCGGATCGCCTCCGACTTCGTCGGAGAGCATCTGCCGCCGCCTCCTCTCGCCATTCCTTCATCCCTGGAGCCTTCATGATTCCTTCCCAGATCGCCCGCGCCCTTGCCACGCTGGTGGCCATCCGTCGTCCCGTGTTCCTGTGGGGCGCGCCGGGCGTGGGCAAAAGCCGGGTGGTGGCGCAGGTTGCCCACGACCTTGGCATGGATCTGCGCGACATCCGCGCCGTGCTGCTGGACCCCGTGGATCTGCGCGGCCTGCCCACCATCGACGCCGCCGGGCGGGCCCGGTGGTGCCCGCCCTCGTTCCTGCCCGATGACGGGCGGGGCATCCTGTTCCTGGACGAACTGAACGCCGCGCCGCCGCTGGTGCAGGCCGCCTGCTACCAGTTGATACTGGACCGCCAGCTTGGCGAATACCGCCTGCCGGACGGCTGGGCCGTGGTGGCGGCGGGCAACCGCGAGCAGGACCGGGCGGTAACCCACCGCATGCCCACCGCGCTGGCCAACCGCATGGTGCACCTGGACTTCGAGACGGACCTCGACGACTGGCTGGGCTGGGCGCAGTCCGCGAACATCCGTTCCGAGGTCACGGCCTTCCTGCGCTTTCGCCCGCGCCTGCTGCACGACTTCGACCCCGCCGTGGCCGACCGGGCCTTTCCCTCGCCGCGCACCTGGGAATACGTGTCCGACATGCTGGCCGCCGGGCCGGACGAGGCCGTGGAATACGATCTGGTGCGCGGAGCCGTGGGCGAAGGGGCCGCCGCCGAATTCGCGGGCTTTCTGCGGGTGTGGCGCGACCTGCCGGAGCCGGACGCCGTGCTGGCCGCCCCGCATGACGCCCCGGTGCCCGACGAACCCGCCGCCGCCT
>NZ_VSMK01000106.1 GCF_011682075.1 Nitratidesulfovibrio liaohensis | reverse complement strand
GGCACGCCGTTGCGGGCCGGTCGGCCTGCGGTGTCCCGCATCCCGTGCCTGCGGCGGCCATGGGGCGACGCCTGCCGCTGGCGGGGGGTGCGGGGTGCTGTGGCCGAATCCTCGTGATCATGTCCCTTTCCTCCGTCTGTCTGTCATGGCCGCCACGCAGCATGAAAAAAAGCCGGGAGCACCTGCGGTGCGCCCGGCCATGCATGCCATGCGAGACGCCCGCCTAAGCTGTCCGGCAAAAGTAATAGAAGTAAAAAAACGCCCCGGTGGAACGGGGCGCTAGGAATACTTCAGGAGTGGCGGCCAGGGGCTGGCGGGACGAAGCGGCCACGGTGCGTTTGGCACACGGGGCGGAAAGGGCCACGGAAGCCGAAACCGATCCCCGGCCCGCGTCGGCGGGGTCCTGCGCCGGACGAAGGAGGGCATGGAGCGCGGCGGCCATGGTGGGCCGCGTTGCGGGGCGGTGTTCGGTGCTGGCGGTCATGCGGTACCTGTGTACGATGTCGGGGCCAGGACATGGCGTTGCCATGTCTTCCATGGTGCTGTGCCATCTCGTCCGTCCGGGCCGCGTGATGCGGCGCCAAGCGTGGGGTGGCTGAGCATGTTCCGAGAGTGACGCCGCAAGCAGGCAGAGCATCACCCGGCGGGATGGGAGCGAGAATAGGCGGGTGCTCGGAGGAAGGCAAGCGGAAAAGTTCCGGAATCACAAAAATGTGAGCACGGTGGGGTTGGGGTGGTCGCTGTCGCTGTCGCGTTGCTTTGGGTGACGGATGCGTAAAAAAATGGGGCGCGGCGTTCCGACCACCGGAACGTCGCGCCTTGGCCGTATCCGACACTGGCCCCGCACGGTGGGGCCGGTGTGCCGGACGGCAACAGCATGCCAGCCTTACGCCGGAGGCGGCGTTTGGTGATGCGGCGCCGTGTCCCCCGGCCTGGCTGGGGGAGTGCGGGTGGCTGCGTCGGCGTCAGGGTGGGCGTCAGTGAAGGCGTCAGTGAAGGCGTCAGGGCTGGCGTCAGCGAAGGCGCCAGGGCCGGGAACTCCGTTCGGAGGCCTGCCAGCGGCTGCCCCACGCTGCGGGACAGGCACGGAGAATTCCGTCATGCCCAAAGGGGGCGACGGGGGCAGGTGGCCGGGCAGGGGCGTACGGATGCCCGTTTCCCGGATGATGCGCTGGCGCATTTCGATGGCCAGATCCTGTTGTTTAGCGGTCACGTCGCGCAGGGCGCTGGCGTTGCGAGCGGTTTCGTCCGGGTCGGGGGTGGCGCGGGTCAGCGCGGCTTCCAGCGCGACCCATGCGGCGTATTGCTCCTGACGCAATGCGTCGAAGCGCGCGGCGAATGCGGCGCGGACGGTCCGGATGGCCGAACGTTGTTCCGCCGTGGGGAGCGTGGGCGGCGGGACACCATAGGGAACGTCCGTCGAGAGGACAGGCGGCGCCGCCGGGGGAAGCCCCATACCCGGAAATACCGGTGGCGGCGGCCCGAAGCCGGGTCCGGAGTCGGACCGGAAGGCAGCGTGCAACGGCCCCACGGCACGGGCGGTCACGGCGGCAAGGGCCATGCCCGCCAGCAGCAGGGCCACGCAGGTCCCGGTACGGACGGTGGCTGGCAACATTTCCATCTCCTTGATTACCGGCCACGCCAGGGGCTTTGGCAGGCGCGGATCGCCGCCGCATCCCGTGACGTGCAGGGCCGGTGCATGGAAATGCTATCGTCCGCATCCGCCGCGGCTCAACCCTTGATTTGGTTAAGAAATGTAAAGAGGCCAACGTGGTGCGCAGCGGAAAATGGCCGTGCGCGCAGCAAGGCCCGCCGTGATTTTCAACGGCGGGCGCAAGCGGGGGCAACAGGGGGCAACAGGGGGCAAACAAGGGAGAGTGGGAAAGGGGGGCGGGTGCGCGTTTGGGGGGCGCCTGTGTTAGCTATGGGGGCCTAGGGGACAGGGGCGGTTCGTGGAAGGTCCCGGCCAACCCACGGGCGTACGGGCGCCGGCCCGGGTCAGCGCATCAGCAGGGTGGCCACGGTGATTTCCAGCAACAGCGCGGCGGTGATGAGCAGGGCAAGGTCTTTCATGGGGCGTCTCCGGTGCCGGGCGGTGCGGCGCTGCGCCCGCCCGGCTCGGTCATGTGCTGGTGTGGTGCGCGGGCGACGGAGGGTAAGCCGCCACCCCGTGCCGGGCCGCTTGTGTCGGGGCGGCCCGCTTTGCGCGTCAGGGATACTGGGCAGGCGTATCGCGTCAGGCGCAGGGGCGCCCCGTGGCGGCAGCGGAGAACCGGGGTGCCTCGTCCGCGCCGTGGGCGTCATCGGCCCCGTCAGTCCCGTAAGGGCCGAGCCGCCCCGAAAGGGCAAGGTCGTGTTCCCTGCGGTCGTCACTGGTGATGAGGCGGCGGAGCGAACCGGCGAAGCGCCGGGCCGCCACGCGGCCGGAGCCGATGGAGCAGGCAAGGGTCATGGCATGGTCCTCCGTTGGGTTGCTATGCAGCGGGCCGCGCTGTCTCCGCCGGTATGGTGACGGGCGGGGCGGGAGCAGGGATAGGGGGCGGGCCGTGCGAACGCGAGCAGTTCTACAGGGCGGCCACCACGCGCCCGGCCCAGGCGGCGACATCGTCGCGCATGGTGCGCGGATCGCCGTCGATCTTGAGCGAATCGGTCACGATGTCCGCGCCAAGGCCGGACAGGCGCTCTTCGATGGCATCCACCGCGCCGCAGAAGTAGGTGTAGCTGCTGTCGCCGCAGCCGAAGCAGGCCGCGCGGCCCTTGCCCGCGCCCGTGGCTTCCAGCGATTCGTACAGGTGGATGAAGTCGTCCTGCAGTTCGATTTCGTCGTCGCCCCAGGTGGAGCAGCCGAACAGCACGAGGTCGCGGCCCTCGCACAGGCCTTCCGCCTCTACCTGGCCCGCGTCGCGGATTTCGACGCTGTGGCCCGCTTCGGTGATGTCGCGGCCGACGGTTTCGGCGACCCAGGCGGTGTTGCCGGTGGTGGAACCGTAGACGATGAGCACGTTGGCCATGGGAATCCTCCGGATGGGTGGTATCTGTGTGCGTGTCTGTGTTCGTGCCGGGCCACCCGTCAGGCGGCCCGACTACACTGTTCCGTCTGGCGCATGGCGTGCTCGTGCCGGTCGGGACGTGCGGAAGGAGCCTTGTGTCCGTTGGAGGTGGCATTCCCCGTCCGCCCCGGGTTGCAAGGCCGGGACGGGCGGGAAAGGCCGGAGGCTGGAAGGCGTGGGAGTGATGTGGGCATGTGCGGGATGTCGTTGTGGTTGTTCGTTGAAGGCACCATAGTGAAAATGAAAATCTTTTTCAATAAAAAAGTGCAAACCCCCGCGAAAAAGATCGGTCACCCCCGCGGACTCATTCCCGGCGCCCTCGTCATGCGGGGTGCGCGCAGCCCGGTGGAGCGAACCGTTGCGAGCCATTGCACGACCCTGTACGCCGCTTGCGCAGGGGGACATCGCTAGCCCAGGCGCGCCGCTTGCGCAGGGGCGCGGCGTGGCGTAGAGAGGCAAGGCCGCATCCCCGCGGCCATGGCCCGACCGCAACCCGCCGGGAATACCGGCACCGGAGCCTTTCGTGGACATTCTGGGCATTTTTTCCACCTTTGTCTCCTTCCTGCTGCATGTGGACAGGCACCTGTTCGAACTGGTCTCGAACTGGGGCGTGTACACCTATGCCATCCTGTTCCTGATCGTGTTCTGCGAAACCGGGCTGGTGGTCACGCCGTTCCTGCCCGGCGACTCGCTGCTCTTCGCGGCGGGCACCATCGCCGGGGCCGGGCACCTGGAGTATTTTCCCCTGGCGTTCACGCTGCTGGCCGCCGCCGTCATCGGCGACGCGGTGAATTACCGCATCGGACGGTACATCGGCCCGCCGGTGTTCGAGAAGAACTACCGCCTGCTCAACCGCCAGCACCTGTACCGGGCGCACGAATTCTACGAACGCCACGGTGGCAAGGCCATCGTCCTGGCCCGCTTCGTGCCGGTTGTGCGCACCTTTGCGCCCTTCGTGGCGGGGGTGGCGGCCATGGACGCCCGGCGTTTTCTGCTGTTCAACGCCAGCGGCGGCCTGCTGTGGGTGGGGCTGCTGGTGACGGCGGGCTACTTTCTGGGTAACATGCCGCTGGTACAGCGTAATTTCAGTCTGGTCATCTACGGCATCATTGTAGTGTCCGTGCTGCCCATCGTGGTGGAATACGCCCGGGCCATGCTGCGCCGGGAGCGCTGAGGGCATCGATACATTACATAAGTAGATGCGTCTTTGCTTGCCTGCGCCGCTTCCTGCCTGCATGGGCCGGGAGCGGCGTTCGTCATGATGCCAGCCGGTTGCTCCCCCGGCGTTGGACGACGATGCAGGGCCGTATGGCAACGGTGCGTTTTCCCGTTGACGCTGTGTGGCTTTTGAGTAGTGTGACATCGTCGGATATGGCTGCGCCGGTTCCGGGGGGGACGGGCGTGGCAGGACAAAAGGGGCCGGTGCAATGCAGGCTGGAAATGGCGCGGACAGCCGCGAATGTCCGGAATACGCGGAGCCGACGGAACTGGACGATCAGCAGATCGGACAGACCGGGGAAATCGGGCAGAATGGGCAAAGCCGGGCAACCGGTCCGGACGGGCAGTCCGCCGGTACCGTGGAACAGGTGCGGCGCGATGCCGAATTGTTTCGCGGCGTATTCCGCAACATGAACGCGGGCGTGATGGTGTTGCGCCCCGTGCACGCCCATGGGGACGACTGCGCCGACTTCACCCTGCTGGACATCAACCCGGCGGGGGAACGGCTGAGCCGCCTGACTCGTGCCGAATACATCGGCAGCCTGCTGTCCGGCCTGCTGCCAGCCCCGGTGGTCGCCACCCTGCGCGAGGCCCTGGCCCGTGCGTGGCGCAGCGGCATTGCCGAGCACCTTCCCTCTTTCCTCTACAGCGACAAGATACGCGGCTGCTGGCGCCACTATTTCATCAGCCGCGCCGATTCGGGCGATCTGTTGCTGATCTACGAGGACGTCACCGAGCGCTACATGGCCCTGGCCAACCTTGCCGCTGGCGAGGAAAAGTACCGCGCCCTGGTGGAAAACACTCCGGACATCGTCATGCGCTTCGGTGGCGACCTGCGCCTGACCTACGTCAACGCTGCCGTCGCTCCCTACCTGGGCCCGCCGGACGCGCTCATGGGGCGCGAGGTGGCGGAACTGGGCCTTGCCCCGCAGGTGGCGGAATTCTGGGCACGCCAGTTGCGCGGGGTACTGGAATCGGGCAGCCCGGTGCAGACCGACTACGTGTTTCACGGACCCGCCGGGCGGGTGCTGTTCGACTGGCGGCTGGTGCCCGAACGCGGGGTGGACGGAAGCGTTGCCTCGGTGCTCAGCCTGATGCGCGACGTGACCCGCCAGCGTTCCACCGAGCATGACTTCCGCACCCTGTTCCGCAAGCTCATCACCAGCTTCGCCGTGCACGAGGTGGTGCTGGACGACGGGGGCCGACCTGTCGATTTCCGGTTTCTGACGGTAAACCCGGCCTTCGAGTCCATGGCCGGACACCGCGCCGAAGACGTGCTGGGGCGCACTGCCAGCGAACTGTTCGGCCCGCAGGATCCGTCATGGGTCGCGGCGCTGGGCCGGGTGGCCCTGACCGGCGAGCCGCTGCACACGGAACGCTATTCCCGAAACATGGGCAAGTGGCTGGAGATGGCCGTCTACCGGGTGCGTGAACGCCAGTTCGCCATCATTGCCGCGGACATCACCGAACGCCGCAACGCCCGGCGCGAACGCAGGCTGGGCGCGGCGCGGCTGTCGGCCCTGCACCGCCTGTCGCGCATGGACGCCGCGCCCGAACGATCGATCATGCGCTTTGCGCTGGAGCAGGCCGTGCGCCTGACCGGCAGCGAACTGGGCTACCTGGCCCTGGTGGACAATGGGCGGGTGTCGGCGGATGGCGTGCTGTGGTCGCATCTGATGGCCGAGCCGGGGGGGATCTCCGCATCCCCGGGTGCGGCTCCGGACAGCAGGGCGGACGGCAGGGCAACCGTGACGGGCCCGTGGACCGAGGTGGTGCGCACCGGCCAGCCGGAAATCCGTAACGAGTCCTTTGCGGGGGGGGCAGGCGAGGCTGGCGCGCAGGAAACGGAACCGGTCCATCGCGTGGGTGGCATCTCGCTGTGGCGGCATCTGGCCGTGCCCGTGCTGGAAGAGGGACGGCTGGTGGCCGTGGCGGGCGTGGCCAACAAGGACCTGCCCTACGAACGGGCCGACCGCCGCCAACTGGAACTGTTCATGCACGGCATGTGGGAGCACATCGCGCGGCGCCGGGCCATCGTCTCGTTGCGGCGGGCCAAGGACGCCGCCGAGGCGGCCAGCCGTACCAAGGACGAATTCCTGGCCAACATGAGCCACGAACTGCGCACCCCGCTCAACGGGGTGCTGGGCATGCTGCAACTGCTGGACGGACCGGACCTGAGCGACGAGCGGCGCGGTTACCTGAGCACGGCGGTGGAATCGGGCCATGCCCTCCTGCGCATCATCGAAGACCTGCTGGATCTTTCCGCGCTGGGCGCGGGCGAATCGGGCCTGCGCGACGAGCCGTTCGATCCGGCGGCAGTGCTGCGCCAGGTTGCCGAAATGGTGGACCCGGCGGCGCGGCGGCGCGGGCTGGCCCTGGGGCT
>NZ_VSMK01000105.1 GCF_011682075.1 Nitratidesulfovibrio liaohensis | reverse complement strand
ACAACGGCGCGCGGCAAGCCGCCGTGCCGCATTCTTCCAGCACGTCGCGCACGGGGCGCAGCAGCGGGGTTTCCGCGGGCAGCGCGGCGAGGGACAACGGGCCGTGCGTGGCCCGGTCCCCTTCCCGCACCAAAGGCCCCTCCCCGTCGGGAGGGGCCATGGTTGCCATGGCGGGATCGCCGGTCTTCATGCCTACTCCGCGCCCACGCCGAGGTAGTTGCGGATCTTCTGTTCGGCGTAGCGCTGTTCCGCATCGGGTTCGGGCCGCAGCACCGAACCCAGCCACCCGGCGGCAAAGGCTGCGGGCAGCGAGATGAGCGCCGGGTTCTTCAGCATGAAGGGCGCGGCCATGCCCCAGGGCGAATGCAGCACGTCCACCCACACGGTGGGGCTGAGCACGATGAGCCCCACGGCCAGCGTGGCCCCGGTGGCGATGGAGCACACCGCCCCGAAGGTGGAAAAGCGCTTCCACAGGATGGACATGAGCAGCGCGGGGAAGTTGGCGCTGGCAGCGATGGCGAAGGCCAGCCCCACCATGAAGGCCACGTTCTGCCCCTTGAAGGCGATGCCCAGCGCCACGGCCAGCACGCCCAGCGCCACGGTGGCCCGCTTGGCCATGCGCACCTCGTCGTCTTCCGTGGACTGACCGCGCCGGAACACGTTGGCGTAGAGGTCATGGGCGTAGGTGGTGGCGCCCGCCAGTGTCAGCCCGGCCACCACGGCCAGGATGGTGGCGAAGGCCACGGCGGCGATGAAGCCCAGGAACATGGTGCCGCCGGTCACCTCGGCCAGCAGCAGCGCGGCCATGTTGCCGCCCTTGTCGAACCCGGAGACGACCTCCTGCCCCACCAGCGTCATGGCCCCGAAGCCGATGATGAAGGTGAGCACATAGAAGTACGAGATGAGGCCCGTGGCGTAGAACACCGACTTGCGGGCGGCCTTGGCGTCCGGCACGGTGTAGAAGCGCATCAGGATGTGCGGCAGCCCCGCCGTGCCGAACATCAACGCCATGCCCAGCGACAGGGCGTCCCACGGGTTGGACACGAGGCCGCCGGGGGCCAGCACCTTGTCGCCGTAGCGCGCGGCGGATGCGCGGAACAGTTCCGCCGGGCTGAAGCCGAAGTGCCGCAACACGAAGAACACCATCACGCTGGCCCCGCCCAGCAACAGCACGGCCTTGATGATCTGCACCCAGGTGGTGGCCAGCATGCCGCCGAACAGCACGTATGCGATCATCACCGCACCCACCACCAGCACCGCCGTTTCGTACGGCAGGCCGAACATCAGGTGCACCAGCGAGCCGGAGCCCACCATCTGGGCGATGAGGTAGAAGGCCACGGTCATCAGCGAGCCGCACGCCGCCGCCACGCGGATGGGGCGTTGCCGCAGGCGGTAGGCCACCACGTCGGCAAAGGTATACTTGCCGAGGTTGCGCAAGGGCTCGGCGATGAGGAACATCATCACCGGCCAGCCCACCAGAAAGCCGATGGAATAGATGAGCCCGTCGTACCCCTTCAGGGCCACCAGCCCGGCAATGCCCAGGAACGAGGCCGCGCTCATGTAGTCGCCCGCAAGGGCCAGCCCGTTCTGGAACCCGGTGACGCTGCGCCCGGCCGCATAGAATTCCGCCGCCGAACGGCTGCGCCGGGCCGCCCACCAGGTGACGCCCAGGGTGAAGGCCACGAACAGGAAGAAGAACCCGATGGACAACGCATTGGGCTGCCCGATGGTGGAGGTGAATTCGCTAGCCATGGTGCGCCCCCTTCATGGTCTGGCCCGCTTTTTCGCCGGGCTGCATGCCCGACTGCATACCGGTCACGATGCGACGCACCGCGCCGTCATACGACCGGTTGGCCCACCACACGTAGATGCCGGTGAGCGCCGAGGCGATGACGATGATGCCGAACCCCACGGGAATGCCCAGGGTCATGCCGCCGCCCACGGGGGCCTGCAACAGGTCGCGCCGGAAGGCCAGCACCATGATGAAGCCGAAGTAAATGAGCAGCATCAGGGCCGTCAGGGTAAGGGAAACGCCCCACCGGGCACGGACCAGCGCCGCGAACTGCGCCTCGTCGGGGTGGTGGTGCGCCCGATGCGGCAGATGCGATGCCCCGTGTTGGGCCGGGGCCATGTGGGTTTGGGGGGCTTCCATGGTCATGTCGGTAGTGCCCGCCGTTTCGGTGATCGTGGCCATGCGTGCCTCCTTGTGGTGTTCCGCTCTTGCCGCGTGCCCACTGTGTCCGTCGTATAAGGGGGCGCGGGCCGGTGCAGTGTCCGTCCGGCGGCGTCTACTCCATCATGGGCCATTATGGGCCATCATGAACCATCATGGGCCATCACGTGCCGCCGGTGTCGATGGCTCCGTTGTACGGCCATGCGACTGCAGTGCCACATCACTTTCGGTGAATGGCCCTCACACACCCACAAACGCGCGAAAAACGGAAAAGAGGCCGACCAGAGCCGCCTGCAGCGCCGCTTGCCGTTCATCGACGGCACACGGACGAACGCGGCGCACCTGAAAAGAAACGTACCGCAACATGCCGTTCACCGGCCATCACACACCGTACGCCCCGGAACGTGCGCCACTCGGCCCTCCGCCCCCTCACACCGGCGACAGGACAACAAGGGAACAAGGGCGACAGGAACGACAGGAAAGGGCGGCAAGGAGGACGCCCGGTCACCCCACACGCACGGCAACGAAAAAGGGATGCCGCGCCCTTGCGACATCCCCTGCGTCATCTCCTGCAACCAGCGCCGCGACAGTCTTCAGACATCGCCAACGGGCCGCCTCCCGAACCGGGCCAACCTTACTGTTCAGACAGCAGCGGCACCGTCTCGTGCAGCGCATCCATCAAGCCGCGCACGGCACGTCGGCGCATACCCGGCACATCGTGCCATGCTTGGGCGTCGCAACTGACGCAACAGTTGCCCCGCTCCACGTCGACGAACAACAGCGTCCCCACCCGCGCCTCAATTTCCGTTCGCTTGCCGTCGCGTGTCACAAGCACGACCTGCACCAGGTCGTACGGATACTCTTCGTTGGTCATGCGTCCTCCTTTGGCCGTTACGGGAGAGGGGTTCCCCCCTCTTATCACATGATGTCTCCCGTTCAAGATGCGTCAGGCGGAACGATCTGACATTGTGCATTTGCGGGACTAGCTGTTTCTTCGGTGCACTACGTGCAGATCCATTGCCTTTTTTCCGTGGCGCATACGTATTTGACGCTTGCCCTGCCTTATTGTGAAATAAATAATTACGCACATCTTAATGGTTGAACAATCAGCCATCGACACAAATGCCGACAATGCATCGGCAGGTGTCTACCGGCTGCATGCCGTTGGCCTTCCCCCGCTGCGCGTGTTTTGCGCCACACACAAAAGGCGGCCCCTTCCCGCAGGAAGTGGCCGCCCGTCCAGTCATGCAAAGACCTGCGTGCGGTCACGCGCCCGGTCACGGCCGTCCCCATGCGTCTGGGGGCAAGGCCGTTGGGCGCAGCCTTTACGCAACCTGTTTCTTCTTGCCTTCCGGCTCCTTGGCGGGTTTGGCGCGCTTGCCCCTGGCCTTGCCGTTGCCCCCGTTTCCATTGTCGTCCTTCTTTTCGCCAAAGTTGCGCAGGCCCTCGGCCAGTTCTCGCAGTCGGGTGTCCACCTTGCCGTACAAGGAATCGGGCGGGTAGTTGCCGTCCGCTCCACGCACACCGGCAGGCACGCCGGTCAGCAGTTCGATGCCCTCGTCCACCGTGCGCACCGCCCAGATGCGGAAAGTGCCCGCGCGGACGGAATCCAGCACTTCCGGCTTCAGCATCAGGTCGTTGACGTTGGCGGCGGGTATCAGCACGCCCTGCCCGCCGGTCAGCCCCTTGCGCTTGCATACCTCGTGGAAGCCTTCGATCTTCTCGTTCACGCCGCCGATGGGTTGCACCTCGCCCTTCTGGTTCACCGAGCCGGTGACGGCAATGCCCTGGCGGATGGGCACGCCCGACAGGCTGGACAGCAGCGCGTACAGTTCGGTGGACGAGGCCGAGTCGCCGTCCACCCCGCCGTACGATTGTTCGAAGGCAATGGACGCCGCCAGGGTCAGCGGCTTGTCCTGGGCGAAGGCCCGGCGCAGGTAGCCGGAAAGGATGAGCATGCCCTTGTTGTGGATGGCGCCGGACAGGTCCGATTCGCGCTCGATGTTGATGATGCCCTCGCGCCCCATGGAGGTGGTGGCGGTGATGCGCGAAGGCTTGCCGAACATGTGGTCGCCCATGGCGTACACGGCCAGCCCGTTCACCTGCCCGACAACCTCGCCGTCGGTGTCGATGAACACGCTGCCCCGGTCGATCATTTCCTGCACCTTCTCCTCGATGAGTCCGGCGCGGTACTGCCGCCCCTCCACCGCCTGGGTCACGTGCGGGGCGGACACCATGTCCGCCCCGGCCTGGCGGGCGATGTAGTCGGCCTCTTCCATGATGTCGCGCAACACCGGGAACGAGGTGGTCAGCTTTTCGCGCCGCCCGGTCATGCGCACGCCGTGTTCCAGCAGGGCGGCCACGGCGGTGGCATCGAAGGCGCGCAGGTTGCGCGCCGTCACGAAGGTCTTCATCAGCTTGGCAACCTCGGTGACGCACCCATCGTCCAGCGGCATGGACGAATCGAAGTCGGCCCACACCTTGAAGATCTTCTGCACGTCCGGGTCGTAGTGGCGCAGCATGTGGTACAGCTGCGGCGTGGCCATGACCACCACCTTGACCTCCATCTCGATGGATTCGGGCTTAATGCCCGTGGCCGTGATGAAGTAGTAGGGGTCGAAGGTCTGGATCTCTATTTCCGACGTTTTCAGGGCGCGCTTCAGGGTTTGCCACACCCCCGGTTCCATGATGGCGTCCATCAGGTTCAGCACCAGGAACCCGCCGTTGGCCTTGACGAACGACCCGGCGTTGATCTTGGTGAAATCGGTGCGCCACAGGCCGGAACGATCCATGACCCGCTCGATGGAGCCGAACAGGTTGCGGTAGTTGGGGAACGATTCCACGATAACCGGCGGGCCTTCCAGTTCGGCGTTGTCCACCAGCAGGTTGACCTGGTAGGGGTGCAGCACCGCTTCCGCCGGGGCGGGCACGAACATGCCCATGGGCCCCTGCACCTGCTGCCCCATCACCTTCAGGCCGTCCAGATTTTCCGCCATGTCGGCCAGCACCGCCTCCACGTGCTTCTGCACCTTGGGGTCGGTGTAGCCTTCCAGCAGCGGGCGGGCCAGGTCGCGCGCCGAACTCATGAACATGAGCCGGTCCACCTCTTCGGTCTTGCGCTTCACTTCCTTTTGCAGTTCGCGCACGTCCAGGAAGATGGCGTCGATCTCTTCCTTCAGGGTCTTGTAGGTTTCCTGAAGCTTTTCCAGTTCCTCGCGCGGAAAGCGCCCCTTGGCGGCCATTTCCTCCAGCTTCAGCAGGTGCACCGGCTCGCCGTCCACGATGGGCACGATGTCTGGCCGCTGGATCTGGCCCATCTGCATGTTCACCAGCACGAAGCCGGAATCGCGCACCTTGGTTTCCAGGTTCTTGAAGAACTCGCGGGTCTTCCTGTCGTGCGCCTCGATGATCTCGTTCTTGCTGGCGATGTATTCCTGGCTTTCGAACAGTTGGGGAATGTCGCGTTTCACCGTGTCCAGGAACGCCTGCACGTCGGCCTTGAAGGCGCGGCCCTTGCCTGCGGGAAAGCGCAGCAGGATGGGTTCTTCCGGCGTCTTGAAGTTGTTCACGAAACACAGGTCGTCGGGCGTGGCCGCGCCGTTGGCGCCGTTGCCCAGCAACCGCTTGACCATGGACAGCTTGCCGATGCCCACGGCCCCGGTGACGAAGATGTTGTAGCCCTTGCCCTGCATTCCCATGCCGAAGCGAAAGGCATCCACCCCCCGCCGCTGGCCGATGATGTCGGTCTGCTCGTCCACCTCGCCGGTATGGGCGAAGGGCAGCGTTGCGGGGTCCAGCGTCCAGCGCAACTGTTCGGGCGCAAGGGGAGCGGGCAGCGTCCCGCTGGTCGCCACGGGCGAAGACGGCGTTGCCGATGCGGACGAAGTCGAAGACGCGGTAGAGGCAGCGGTGCGTTTGGTCGCCTTCTTGGGAGTGGTCATGGTGCCTCCTTGTTTCTCAACCGGCCCGGCCGGTCCTGACGGGAACGCGGCGCGCTTCGGGCCTGCGGCACTTGGGCATGGTGATGCGCAAGACGCCCTCGTCCAGTTCCGCCTCCACCTCTTCCGTGCGGATCTTGCACGGCAGCATGAAGCGACTTTCGTAGCGGCTGCTGGATTCACCGATGCCGCAAGTGGCACTTTGGGCGCAGCGCACCAGCAGCACGCTGCCGGTGATGACGATGTCGAGATCTTCGGCGGTAACGCCCGGCAACTGCGCCTCGACCACCACCGCATCGGGGGTGTCGATCATGCGCAACGCCGGTTCCATCAGCGGCTGGCAGACCGAGGGCAGGCCAAGGCCAGAGCACAACCGATCGAACATCCGGTCGCTCTCGCTTCTCAGGCGCTGCAATTCCTCGCTTTTCCACAACTTGAAGTTGGCCATGCGGATGACCTCCGGAAATGGGGGGCAAGGTGCGGGCGGGCCGGTGAAGCCGGCGTGCCTCCCGCGCGGCGCGGCGCGCCGCTGCCTGGGTGGCCCAATCGGTCCAATCG
>NZ_VSMK01000104.1 GCF_011682075.1 Nitratidesulfovibrio liaohensis | reverse complement strand
GTGCCCGACGCGGCCAGCCAGGCGGTGGCCGCCGCCGTGGCCGACTCGCCAGGCCAGGCCCGCGAGGCCCTCAGCACCGGCGAGGCCCGAGTGGACAACGTGACCGTGCGCCATGGCTCGGGCAAGCGGCTGCGCATCAACTTCGACCTGACCAACCCCGACCCCAAGAAGCAACTGGCCGGCCAGGCCGTGTTGTCCGTGCAGACCGCAGACGGGCGCATCCTGCCCCTGAAGGTGGACCCGGACACCATCCGCTTCCAGATTTCCCGTTTCAAGAAGATGGTGACGTCCGCGCCGCTGCCCGAAGGGGTGGCCCCCGCCCACGTGCAGACCCTGGTGGTGGAATTGGAGGCCGAAGGCCGGATCATCTACCGCGAGCAGTTCCCCGTGCCTGCGCCCGAAAAGTAGCCCGCCAGCGGGGCATGTCAGGCGGGCCTTGCCGCTCCATGGCCTGCGTCCCATGGCTCCTCCACTGCCCAGACGCTTCCCGGCCGCCTCTTGGCGGTCGTCTGCATTTCCGGGCCGTGCAGCCCATCCTGCCGCCTTCCCGCCCGCGTCGTATCCGCTCCCTTTCCGGCTCCCCGACCGCGACTGAGCTGCCTGCGCCCTGCTGCCTCTGTCCGCAAGGGCATTCGCACATTGCCGGCACGCCCCATCCCAGCCGACTCCCCAACGCAAAACCGCCCGGCATGCGCTGGGCATGCCGGGCGGTCCGTTCTTCATCCACGTGCGCCAGACGGCAACGGGGGGTGTGACGGCAACAGGCGTGAACAGCCCGTGCGGATCACTCGCGCAGGGGGGCATCACCGCCGTCCGGTCCCACCAGGGGCTGCCGGGCGTCGGGTTCGGCATCACGGTCGCGGGCTGCCGCCCCGGCATGGCCGTTGCCGTTGCGTCCATCGGCGGGACGCACCGCGTCGAGCACCTCGCGCACCGTATCCAGGGCCTGACCGCGTTCCTGGGCCAGGCGCTGCCACTTCTTCTTTTCCTTCTTCAGCGCCTCCACGGTCTGCAACAGGTCACGCACGGTGTGCGCCGGGTAGCCCGGCGTGGCGTACGCGCCCCGACGCAGTTCCTCGTCGTTGCGCTGGCGGATGGCTTCAAGCTGGGTGGCGTTCAGGATCACGGGGTTACGGGTGGAACCGTCGGCGGTTCCGGGTTCGGATCAGTCCTGGCAGGACAAGGCCGTGCATGATCGAGACATGCTCGGGACATGCTCGGGACATGACGCCGCGCGACGCCCGCACAAGGGGGGCGCCACGCGGCACCGGTCATCTCGTGCTATTCCGCCGCAGCAGGCTCCGGCAGCTTCATATCGACTTCGGTTGCAGGTGCACCGCAATCGCAGAACGAGCCCATGCCGTACTCCACACGTTCCTTGTATTCCTGCTGCTTGCCGAGGTTCCAGCGGCTGACCGGGCGGTAGTAGCCCACCACGCGGGTGTACACTTCCGCCTCTTCGCCGCATTCGGGGCAGTTCATGTGCTCGCCGCGCAGGTAGCCGTGGGTCTGGCACACCGAGAAGGTGGGCGTGACCGAGATGTACGGGATGCGCGTCTTCTGCATGGCCTTCAGCAGGTAGTTCTTCACAGAGGCCTCGTCGGGCGCGGCCTCGCCGAGGAAGGAGTGGAACACCGTGCCGCCGTTGTACAGGGTCTGCAACTCGTTCTGGTGCTCCAGCGCGGCGAACACGTCTTCGGTGAAGCCAACGGGCAGCAGGGTGGAGTTGGTGTAGTACGGCGTCTCGCCGCCGGAGGTCGCAATGTCTTCGTACAGGGCGCGGTCGATGCGCGCAAGGCGGTAGCAGGTGCCTTCGCCGGGCGTGGCTTCAAGGTTGTACATGTGCCCGGTTTCTTCCTGAAAGCGCACGGTAAGTTCGCGCAGGTGGTGCAGCACGCGCTTCATCAGGCGCAGCCCGGCTTCCGTCTCGATGCCCTTGCCCAAGAGGTTCAGGCAGGCCTCGTGCCCGCCGATGAGTCCGATGGTGGAAAAGTGCCCCGCGTAGCCGTTCTTGAGGTAGCGGCGCGAGAACGGGAACATGCCCGCCTCCAGCATCTGGGTGCACAGCTTGCGCTTGTATTCCAGGGCGTCGCGGGCCATTTCCGCGTACTCGGTGATCATGTCGAGGAAATCTTCCTCGCCCTGGGCCAGGTACGCGAACTTGGGCAGGTTCAGGGTGACCACGCCGATGGAGCCGGTCAGGTCGCCCGAGCCGAACAGGCCGCCGGTGCGCTTGCGGATTTCGCGCAGGTCCATCTGCAGGCGGCAGCACATGGAGCGCACGTCCTCGGGGTTGAGGTCCGAGTTGATGAAGTTCTGGAAATAGGGCGCGCCGTACTTGGCCGTCATGCGCAGCAGCATCTTGCCGGTGTCGGTGTCCCACGGAAAGTCGGGGGTGACGTTGTAGGTGGGGATGGGAAAGGAGAAGATGCGCCCGTCGGCGTCGCCTTCCAGCATCACCTCTATGAACGCCCGGTTGAACATGTCCATCTCTGCGGCGTAGTCGCCGTAGGTGGAATCCTGGAACTGCCCGCCGATGATCACCGGTTCATTGGCGATGTGCCTGGGCGGGGCCATGTCCAGGGTAAAGTTGGTGAACGGGCTCTGCCCCCCCCAGCGCGAGGTGGTGTTCAGGTTGTACACCAGCTTCTGCACGCCCTGCTTGACCTCGTCGTAGGTCAGCTTGTCGTGGCGGATGAACGGGGCAAGGTAGGTGTCGATGTTGTTGAACGCCTGCGCGCCCGCCCACTCGTTTTGCAGCGTACCCAGAAAGTTGACGATCTGACCGCAGGCCGCGTCGAAATGGCGCGCCGGGGACGCGCAGCAGCGGCCCTTCAGGTTGAAGCCTTCCAGCAGAAGGTCGCGCAGGCTCCAGCCCGCGCAGTACCCGGCCAGGCCGAAGGACAGGTCGTGGATGTGGAAATAGCCGTGGGTGTGGGCCAGGCGGATTTCCTCGGGGTACTTTTCCAGCACGTAGCGCGCCTGCACGGACCCCGCCATGTGCAGGATCAGCCCCTGGAACGAATGCCCCATGTTGGAGTTTTCGTTGACGCGCCAGTCCGACCGGTCGAGGTAGCTTTCGATCATCCGGGCCACGTCAAGGTAGGCCTCGTTCTGGCTGCGCATTTCGCGGCGCTTTTCGCGGTAGATGATGTACCGCTCGGCCACGGCGTACAGGCGGGCTTCCATCAGCACGCGCTGGACAAGGTCCTGCACCTGCTCCTGCTCGGGCATGTCCACGCCGTCGAGTTTGGCCTCCACCCGCTGCGCCAGGCGTTTGCCCAGCAGGGGATCCTTGATGCCGCTGGCCTTCAGGGCCTTGTTGATGGCATGGCCCACCCGGTCCACGGACCAGGTCTCCACGCGACCGTCGCGCTTGCGAATATGTTGGGGCATGGGCAATGGCTCCCGGACGGCTGGCCGACGGAAATCCGCGCGCCAAAGGCGCACGGCGGCGGGCCGCCCGTGGTAGGGCGCGTCGCGGGGGTACGTCGGTAACGTCCCCCGGCGCGCGGCGTGTTCCGTGAATCTTCTTGAGTCCGTTGCGGGCATCCGCGTGCCCGTGTCGGCAAGAAGCGCTCCGGCCAGGTCTTCTGGCTTTCCCCCGTCCGGCCCGCCTTCCCGGCGCGGGCGGAACCCGGTGCCAGTGGCGCTGCGGCGGCGGGACGAAGCGCAGCTTCATACCCGGGCCGGGGCGGACGTTGCGCGGCGTACGCGCGGGGATCACAGCGGCGGGACCGCTCCGGTGTCGCACCGGATTCCCTTTGCCGGAGATCCTTGAAAATCTTCGTGGCTGTTTTTCGTGGGAACGGCGTGGCCGTGTGGCACACGTCGCCAATGCCCCCAGCATGTAGCAAAACGGGGTGCCGGGTTCAACCGGCAAACTCGCCGACGCCCACCCCAAACGCGGGTGCCGCAGCCCGCAGCCCTTGCCGCCCTAGGCAGAAAAAAAGCGCTTCGGGCAACCTGCCGTCCTGCCCGCCCCGACCGCACCTGGCCTGTCCCCGGTCTGCCTATCGAAAAGTGCGCCTGCGCACGAAATGGCGCACAATTCGAAATTCGCCCTAAAGCATGCCCCAAACCCGCCGATAAGCGTCATGAGGCGTAGTGCATTGTGCGCCGGGGAGCGGACGTGACCGACAAGTCGCTGAACACCATGCTGGTGGAATATTCGCTGCAACTGCTGCAGCAGGACATGCTGACCAATTCGCTGTTCATGGGCGGTTCCGTCGGCAAGTCGCTGCGCGACATGCTGCTGACCGAAAGCCAGTCGCGCAAGGTCACGGACCCCACCGCCGCCGCCCTCACCGGGCGCTTGCGGTCAGACGCGGGCATGCTGCGCCAGGCCTCGAACAACGTGTCCGAGGCCAAATCCATCGTGGACATGGCCAACACGGCCACCACCACCCTCCAGACCGCCTTCACCCGCATGAAGGAACTGGCCAACGGCGTGGCCACCGGCACCATGACCTACGCCTCCGTCCAGGCGGAGTACAATTCGCTGGCCTCGCAGATAACCCAGACCATCGCCTCCGCCTCGTACAACGGCATCGCCCTGCAGGACGGCACGGCCTGGGCAGCCGACGACCGGGTCACCGTATCCGGCGGCTCGGGCAATATCGAGATCCAGTCCGGCACCAGCAGTTTCAGCCTGGCCCTGTACGACTTCTCGTCGTTCAAGAACGCCTTCACCAGCACCCAGATCAACACGGTGGGCAAGGCCGCCGCCATGGTCACCACCCTCTCCGGCCACATCGCCACCGTGAACACAGTGGCCTCCAACTACGCCTCGCGCTCCACCATACTGGACAGCCAGGCGTCTTCGCTGGCCTCGCAGGCGGACATCATGGAGACTGCCGCCGAAACCCGCGCCAAGGCCAACGAAAGCCGCTCGCTGGAGGAACTGGTGTTGGACCTGCTGCTGCGTGAAACCGGCACCATCACCGACGAAGAAGCCTGAGGGCCGACCCGTCGCCCCTTCCTGTCCGCACCACGCCCGCACCGTCCGCCGCACCGGGAACACGCGGCCTGACGCCAGGGATGCGGTGTGCCACTTCACGAGCGCACCTGCTCCCGGAAGGCGGCACTCGCACCGGAACCACGGCCCGCGCAGCCTCCCCCATTCCTTGCCCGCCTCGCCTTGCAAAACACCTTGATGTTCCAGCCAGTCTCCCGCCCACCGTTGCCGTCCCGCTACGGGGTGTTACGAAATGTAACTTGTGGGCCATCCTCGTTGACTTCGTACTGGTTCGGCGCGATATGCCCCTCGACGTGCCGGTGTGCCCGGCACGCGGGAACACCCGTTCACAGACTTCGGCCGCCGCACCCGCGCGGCCAACCCACGGTTTTCGTGAAGGAGAACCGACATGTTGACGAAAAAGACCTCCCTGTTCGCTTCGCTTGCCCTTGCCGCCGCCGTTGCCCTGCCCGCACTGACCGCTCTGCCCGCTCTGGCAGACGACGCCGCGCCCGCCGATGGCCGCCCCGACCTGCGCAAGGAGCGCAGGGACGACCGGCTGGAACATCGGCAGGACCACCGGCAGGAGGGCATGGAACGCAGGGATGATCGCAAGGACGATCGCATGGAACGCCGCGACGACCGCCGCGACCGGCACATGGAGCGCAAGGACGATCGCATGGAACGCCGCGACGACCGCCGCGACCAGCACATGGACCACAAGGACGACCGGCGTGAACGGCGTGAGGACCGCAAGGACGATCGCGGCAACGACCGTCCCGTTCCGCCCGCTCCCGCCGAATAGCACCCGATAGCGCCCGGCTTCATCCGGACACGCCGCCCGCCCATGCGTGATGGCATATGGTGGCGCGTGGCGGCGCATGTTGACGACGGACAGGGGCCGCCGACCTTCACCGGTCGGCGGCCCCGCATCGTTGCAACGTCATCGCGTCCGCTCGCTATCGGCAGGTGGCAGCCCGCCCCTCCCCTGCGGTGGCGTCCCGTGCCGGGTATCTTGCCACCCGCAGCGGACCATGCGAAAAGGCAGCGGCCACGCGGGACGCGCTACCCCGCATGCCCCGCCGTGCCCCAGTACGCCCCGTTCCGCTCATCCTTATCGTCACCATCCGGCGCGGCCTGCCGCCCCCCGCCGCGCACCCCAAACCGGAGCCGTCCCATGCCCGTTCCCTTTGCCCTGCCCGTGCCGGTGGTCACCGTCGGCCTGCTGCTGCTTTCCAACGTGTTCATGACCTTCGCCTGGTACGGCCACCTGAAGTTCAAGGCCAGCCCGCTCATGGTGGCCATCCTGGCAAGCTGGGGCATCGCCTTCTTCGAATACTGCCTCCAGGTGCCCGCCAACCGGGCGGGCTACGGCCATTTCAACGCGGCGGAACTGAAGACCATCCAGGAGATCGTTTCGCTCTCCGTGTTTCTGGTCTTCTCGGTGCTCTATCTGGGCGAGCCGCTGAAGTGGAATTATCTGGTAGGGTTTGGCCTGATCGTGGTGGCCACGTTCTTCATCTTCAAGGAATGGTGAGCAGGGTGTCGGCGTCGTCGCCGGTACCGTTGGCGCCAGACAATCCACCGGACAGATCGCCGGACGGCTTGCTGGCCCGCTCCACCCGGTTGCGCCCTGCCGCCTTGGCCCGGTAGAGCGCCCTGTCCGCCTCGCGCAGCAGCGTATCGGCCCCGCCGCACGGGGGGCTTGCGGCCACGCCCAGGCTCAGGGTGACGGAAAGCGGCC
>NZ_VSMK01000103.1 GCF_011682075.1 Nitratidesulfovibrio liaohensis | reverse complement strand
CGCGACGCCAGCCTGGCCGACGCGGCGGCCACCCTGTTCGGCAACATGCTGCAAGGCCCGGACGACGTGGCCCGCGTGACCGAACGCGCCGCCGCCATGGCCCACCTGGGCATAGAGGGCGTGTACGCCCAGTGCGGCGGGCGCGTGGGGATTTGGGGGAACATGGAACTGGCCGTGGCGTGACCCGCGGCACACGAGGCCCTTGGCGAACGTGAACGCAAGGGACACGGGAGAGGCCGGGACTCCGGAGACGCCGGGGATACCGGACGGGAGACGACGCACGTC
Organism: Nitratidesulfovibrio liaohensis; assembly: GCF_011682075.1. Lineage (GTDB taxonomy): Bacteria > Desulfobacterota > Desulfovibrionia > Desulfovibrionales > Desulfovibrionaceae > Cupidesulfovibrio > Cupidesulfovibrio liaohensis. The sequence goes on along the minus strand of NZ_VSMK01000103.1, from coordinate 6,418 downwards.
GCCACTATCGAAATTCGTAGCTTTCCTTGATATTCCGGAACAGTTCCAGAAGGAAGCGGTCCGGCACCGTGTCGCCGTTGATGGCAAGGCGCGAAAGCCGGGTCACGTGGTTGCCGCTGGGCGTGGTGACCGGCTGCAAGGTCAGTTCGTGGGTGCGGCTGCCACCCTGCCTGCCGCTGGCGGGTTCGTCGGTGGTCAGGCGCAGCACCCAGGCAGCACCGGACCTGGTCCAGCCCATGGTCACGCGATGCCGCCGGGCGGCGTGACGGTCCACCAGGGCCAGCAGTTCACGCAGGGTGAAGGCCTTGTCGCGACCGGACACGCCCAGATATTCGCCGTTGCGCCGGATCACCAGCGGCCTGTCGAACAGGGTTGCGGGCGGCGTGGGGACGGAATCCTTGCCGGACGTTGCCCGCGCACGGTCCGATCCCGTCTGCGAGGCGGAACCGGAAGCTTCGCTGGCCGAGGAACCGTCATTCCGCGCGTCGGCACCGGATGTGGCTTGCTCGGATGTGTCGTGATGGGATGCGCCTTGGCGGAATGTGTCCTGACCGCCAACATCCTGACCGGGGGCGCTCCGGCTGGCCCCGGCTGCGTCGGCACGCACGTCATCGCCAGCCGAACCTTCCGCCCCGGCAGCGCTGCCCCGTTCCGCTTTGGCACCGTCTGCATCGCCCCCCGCCGGCCCCGACACCACCGTGTAATAATCATCCACGAGGCGGGTGACGGCTTCGGTGCGTTCGCGGCGCAACAAGTCCAGCGCTTCGTCCAGCCGGGCCGCACGCTCGTCAAAGGCGGCCAGCAGCGCGTCGCGGTCGGCGCGCAGGTCCTCCACCTGTCGGCGCAGGCTGGAAAGTTCCGCCAACATGTGCCCCTGCACCTGAAGCAGCGTGGCCATGCGGTCAAGCATGCCGGGCAGCCCTTCCACGGCGGGCTCCGCAGAGGCAGGAGGCGCCGGATGCGAAACATCATCCGGCGAGTGGTCGTGCACGAGGTCCGGCCCCGGCATGGCGTCGGATGCGCGGAACCTGTCCCGAAAATGCGGTTCCGCCCCGGTGCCGGATGCCCGCGCGCCCCCTCTGCCGTCCGATTGGCCGCCCGATTGACCTCCATGAGAGCCGGGGCGAACCGATTCTCCCGGCTGCCCATGCGTCCCCACGTGGGCGTACAACACGGCCACCAGTTCTTCCAGCCGTTCCTCTATCTGCTCCGCCGCCACGTTGCGCGTGTACATGCTCCTGATCTCCCTGAAGATGTCCAGCACATGCACGGGATAGCGCAGCCGCCTGCCCCGCCCTTCTCCGGCGGGCAGGAAGCGCGCGAACCTGTCCTTGTAATAGGCGATACTGGAGGGGGGCACGTCGAGGCGGCGGGCGATTTCGCGGAGGGTCAGCAATTCGCGGATCATGAGGAGGTGCTCCAGTTCTTGTTGTTGCACAGTTGCGCGTGCGGGAGCATTTTGTCAAGAAATCCGCATAAAAATATTGTCTAGAAAATTGTCCAACAACCTTCGGACATTGGCGCAGTCCCTCGCTGCCTGATGGCGCAATGCTCGGGCACGACGCCGAGAGGCAGAGTACCACCGCAAGAGGGTCAGTGCCGTGCCCTGCGCAAATCCTGACAGGCTTGCAAGCAAGGTAGATGGCTAGGTGCCCGTCAGGCCAGATGGCGGCGGCAGAATAATGCCCTGACAGGGGCGCGTGCCTCACCGTCAGACATGGGACATGCGGAAGGACGCTGACGGGTTGCCCACTGGCAGCGAACACCTGCTGTCGGAGGGAAGCGGCCCTCGTGCGTACCGATTCCCTGCCCGCCCGCACATGGCACCTGCAACCGCCCCACAACCCGCTTGACTTCCCTTGCCAACTTCCATAACTAGCACATCTCGCTTCTGCGGAGGTAACCGCCGAAAGCGCGCGTGCAGACTGGGCCAATGGCGCGGACTGTGCGTAATTGCCGGAGTAACTCAGTTGGTAGAGTAGCTGATTCGTAATCAGCAAGTCGTGAGTTCAAGTCTCATCTCCGGCTCCAGAACAAAAGCAAGGGGTTAGGCATCAGCCTAACCCCCTCTTTTTTTCCTTGGTCATATTTTTTGGTCATATCCGCCTACGCCCCGCACCTGCCCCTTTAACGATGAACCGGAAAGCGCCTTCCGAGAAAAGCTCGACATGGCAAACCTTTGGGCATCATCGCAGCGCCCGGGCCTGTGCAATGACCTTGCACGACCTTGCAAACCATTGCACCCAACGCAACCGGCAACACCAGCGAATGCGCCGCGCCACTGTTGAATCCGGCCCCCGTTTGCACCGGCGGCCCGGTTGCACAACCGCGCTCGAAAAAGGCCGAAGGTTTGGGGCGGAGGAGTGTTTTTTTTCGAGGGATTTCGTTTTTTCAAAGACAATCGCCAACGTTATCTGCAAGCTGCGCCATCAATCGGACATGGGCTACCCTGATGTTTAAGCAACCGAAACATCCCGCCACATCTTGCTCTTTCGAAAGCAAACGCGCGAAGAGACAAACGCCGAGCCCAATCGTCAATATAGACATGCCCCCTCAACGCCAATTAACGTCGAGGAGGCATGTAAAAAATCCCAACAGTTGTCGAAAATAGTTACACTTTATGTAATCTTTTCCGACGCACAACAACTCCGGCAACAACCATTCCCGATGCCATAAGCATAAAAGAACATGGCTCCGGTGTTGGCGCTGGCGCTGATGTCCAGCTATTTCCAAGCCCAGGGCTAAGGTGAACCGTGTAAAGACTGGCAAACTCAAATGCTGGATCTATACGGATTACAGGGTCAACAAAAGCATACCCTTCCATAAGTCCCCCATAATACCCAGCATAGTTGTGCGATCCCACCTCCGCGTGCAGTCCAATGTGATAACCTGTGGAAAGCATATTGGCCACAACATTCCCATAAAATTCCCCATCGAATTCAATAGCACCCCCACTTTCGCCATAAGGAATATTTATACTCTTTGATCCAAACCCAGCGCTTATCCAAGCAAGGGACATAACACCTGCATTTATTCCATGATCCCAATCAAGCACGCTTCCCGACGACATTATCCTAAGTTTGTAGTCTATTATTATTGGAACATATGAATTATTTGGACCGCTTATATAATAATAGTAATCCATATATGAATACGCTTTTGTAGGAATATAATAGTCATCATAATGTTCATAACCATCAATATAAGAATCTGCACTCTTACCATTTCCACCATAAACCGAAGAAAATGACGCGAACACTGACGGTGAAGGTTCAAGAATTGCGGAAACAGTGGCAGTTCCCGAAGCATAATTACCTGTTGGAGTTATCACTTCACGACACTCAGAATACTCATTGCTTGTAGATATTGGCACAGGCAATTGTGGCGTTCCATTGCCAACCCAGTAATCACTTGTTCCCATGCGATACGTTGCCGATGCTACATTCATAACCGCAGCACTGGCTATTGCGTTCACATTAAAGAGCAAAAAAGCCACCATAATCACATTAAAAAGTTTGTTTCTCATCACGCCTCCAGCGTTGGGGGTATAGCTTTTGCGCACCATCAGCAAAACATATGCCATCACCACGTACAGGTTCGCGCGTTTTGGAGCGTTAGACTTCGGCGCTCAACATCATAAAACCTCGACCTAGTGACTGCCTCGGCCTAGCCGCCCGCCCCTGAAACGACGCCGCCCCGTGCCATCAGCCGATGACACGGGGCGGTTTTGCGTGGTGCGGGGCCCGTCACGCCGTGATGCCTCCAATGCGCCCCCGGTGAGTGCCCAGCCGGGATGCGTGGGTTGCCACCTCGCCGCCCTGGGTGATGGCCGACGAGGAGGGGTGGGTGTGGGCGGCCAGCACATCGAGCGCCGCCTTGATTTCGTCCAGGCAGGCCAGCAGTTCCACGAACAGGCTTGTCCCCTCCCCGCTGCCGGACGTGGACACGCACGAGATGGTCGCCGCCCGCAGCCGCAGATTGGCCGCCTCGATGCTGCGGTCGCCACCGGCCTTTTCGGTGCTGCTGCCGTCCACGGTCAGCTCGTGGTCGCCGCCCACCGTGCCGGACTGGTTGCCGTTCACGGCCACGGACCTGTCGCCGCCAATCTGCGTCTGCTGGCCGCCCTGCACGGCCTCGCTGCGGCCCCCGGCAACGGTGATGTACCGGCTGCCCTTCACCGTGCTGGCGTGGTCGCGCCCCACGGTTTCGGTGGCGACGCCCGCCGTGGTGTGGGTGGAATCGCCCCCGGCGGTCAGGTTCAACGCGCCCAAGGTGCCAAGGTCGGCCCGCAGACCGGCCAGCAGGGTAAGCACCGTGCCCGTCTCCACCGTGTACGTGCCCTCCACCTCGGTGGTGGAATGCTCCGACACGCGGCGGATTTCGCGCGCCACCTCGGTCACCGCCTCCATGGCCCGGACCAGCCGGGTCTGCGATTCGTCGGTGATGGCCGCGTCGGTCTGGCGGGTCCAGTTGCCGTGCGCGTCGGCCCGCTGGAAAACGGCGGGCGACTGCTGCGCCAGCCATTCGCGCGGGGCCACGGACGGCAGCGACGTGCCCATGGGGTACACCTGCCGGATGATGGGGTGGTCCGGCCTGCCGTAGGCAAAGCCCACCACCACCAACGCGCCCGGCTCCGGAAAGGCGTAGGTGCCGCACTCCTGCCCTGCCCCGCCGGGCACCGGCAGCGGCACCGCCGGAAACACGGGGAAGGCCGGGTCCGGCTCCATCTCCGGCGTCAGGATCTGCACGTCCACGGCATAGCGCGGTCGGAACCGTTCGCAGGTCACGCCCTCGCCGGGCTGGTCCGCGATGGCCACCACCCGCCCGTACCGGTCCAGGTGCAGCCCGCCGGACAGCTCCGGAAACAGCCGCAGCACCGCCGCCCTTATTGCTTCCTGCATGTGACCTCCATCTGGTGCCCGGCGAACCGCACGGACGCCACCCGCCCACCGTCCAGTTCCACGCCGGGGCGCAGGCCGGGGATGGCCGTCACCGTGCGCGCGCCCGTGCCCATGGTCTTTCCCCATGCCTCGTCCGGCAGATCCACGGCGCGCCCGGCCCAGCGGGAATCGGCCCACGACCCCACGAATACCTGCCCGTCGCCTTGCGCCTGCCACACGTAGTCCTCGATGCCGAACACCTGGCCCAGCTGCACCATACCGTGGAAGCCGGACCCCACCGCGCCGAAGTACGGCACGCGGGTGGCGGCATACGGCCTGTCCGGCACGATGAAGCGCACCTGCGCGGCCTGCGCGTAGGCTGCCAGCACCTCGTGCAACGTGGGGTGGCGCAGCGCCAGAGGAATGGCCACGTCCAGCCGGGCCGACACCTCGCGGCAGAACAGCCGCTGCTGGTCGCCGTCCACGGGGGTGCATCGCTCCACGTCGCCGCTGAAGAACAGGGTAAGGGCCGCATCCCAATGCCAGCCCATGGCAAAGGACACCTCGCCGGAAAGCGGGGCATCCGCCCGCACCTGAAACATCGCCCTGCCGGGCCTGTCCAGATCCAGACGCACGTCCTCGCTCACCAGCGGGACTTCCGCGCCCGCCACGGTCAAACGCTTTTGCAGCCTCATTTCCCGGCCTCGCCCGTGCTGCCACCCTTGTCATAGTCGCCCAGCACGTCGCTGGCGGCCTTCAGCTTCTTCTCGAACCACGTCAGTTCCTGCGCCGGTTCGGCCTCTTCCTGTGGCGCCACGGTCTGTCCCTCGTTCTGCTGGGCGGCGGCAGCCTTGGCGGGTTCGCGCGCTTCGGCCCGCTCCGGAACGGACACGTGCTCGGACAGGCTGAAGGACACCATCCAGCAACGCCGCTCCTCCTGCTCCTCGGCCTTGAAGTCGCCGGTAAACCGCCCCTGCCGCATCCCCGACGCGTTCGCCGTGCGGTTGGTGACGGTGTAGACGCGCCCGTCGCCGCCCTTCTTTGCCTCGGCCACGCGGGTCAGGGCGCGCAGATCATCCTCGTCCGTGAACCGGATGAAGATTTTCGCCTCCAGCTTCTTGGCCTTGGTGCCCTTGCTGGCTTTGGACGTGCTGCTGGTGTCGCCGCTGGCGTCCTCGTCCTTGAAGGGCAGGGTCATGGAGGCGACCAGGCCGAAGCCCGGCACGGTGAAATCGTCAAGGCGCAGAAAGCTCACAGGATACCCTCCAGCGGGTTCTCCAGACCGAAGGCCTCCTTGTAGTAGGCCACCTGCTGCCTGGTGCCGTACCAGCACACCGCCGCGCAGCACTTGAACGCGGCGTCCATGGGCGGGGCGAACTTCACCAGCAGCTTGGCCAGCTCCACGGCCAACCCTTCCAGGTACACCCCGAACCAACCGGGGTCGCTGCCGGTCATGGACCCGCGCAGCGCATCGAGGTCGGCCTGCCGGGCCGCCATGGCCGCCTGCCGCTTGGCCCCGAACGCGCCCAGCCGCGCCA
>NZ_VSMK01000102.1 GCF_011682075.1 Nitratidesulfovibrio liaohensis | reverse complement strand
CTCGGCCACGCCGGGGCCGTCCTCGCCGCGCAGCACGGCCAGGGCGCGTTCCTGCGCCTGTTGGGCAGACGCCACGTCGCGCAGGGCGCGGCGGCGTTCTTCCAGCCGGTCTTCCTCGCCCGCCTCTGGGGCCACCTTGTCGATCTCGCGCTGCTGAAATTCCAGCACGTCGCGGCGGTCTTCAAGCGAGCGGGCGCGGGCGGCCAGTTCTTCGCGTTTGGCGGCCACTTCGCGCAGGCTTTTCAGCGCATCGTCGCGGGCGGCCAGCAGATCAGGGCGGTTCAGGAATTCGTCCAGCAGCCGGACCTGAAAGGCGGGTTGCAGCAGCTTCTGCTGGCCGTGCTGACTGGTGTGCACCACCAGCGAGGCGCGCATGTCGCGCACCGCGTCCTGCGAGCTGAGCCGGTCGTTGATGAACAGGCGGCTGCGGCCCGTGTCCGCCGTCAGTTCGCGGCGCAGCACCATGTCGCCGTCCGGCAGGGCGAACAGGGCCTCCACGTGGGCCTTTTCCTTGCCGGGGCGGACCATGTCGGCGGTGAGCCGGTCGCCAATGAGGAAATTGAGCGCCTTGAGGATGAAGCTTTTGCCCGCGCCCGTTTCGCCCGTAAGGGCGTTGAGGCCGGGGGCAAAATCCAGTTCCATGTCCTCGATGAGCGCGAGGTCCCGAATGCGCAGGTATTCCAGCATGAGGTGTCCTTGCTCAGGTCCGGTCGCCGCCGTCCGCCGGGGGGGCGGCGGTGGCGTCCGGTGAAATGTCGACTTCGGCGTTCGGTGGCGTGGTGGGAGGCATGTGGGGCGGTGCGGCGGGCGCCACATTCAGCCCGCGGCGCAGATGTCCGCCGGGGCCATGCCCGTCCAGCAGGCGCAGAAAGGCGCGTTCCTGCCCTTCCGCCGTGGCGCGTTGTCCGGCATCGGCCAGCTCGTGCAGCCCCTGTTCGACGCGGTAGGCGCGCAGGCAGGCCAACGCGTATTCTGCCTGGGTGCGCCACGGCGCGCCGGGCTCCAGCGCAAGGCGCGCCAGAATGCCGAGCCTGTAGAAAGTGAGCGCCTTGCGGCGCGAAGTCAAGCGCTCAACCCCCCGCATCCATTCAAGGTCGTTGCCGTTGTGGCGTTGCGCCAGCACCAGCATCTCGAAGGCGGCTTCGGGGCAGTGGCGTTCCGGGTCATACGTGAAGCCAGGCTGGGCGTCGCGGCCTTCGCGGCGCAGCAGTTCCGTCCACAGCAGGCAGGCGTGGTACACCGACTGCGGTTTTTCCGGCTGGCGCAGGTGCCGGGCCTGGTGCAGGCGGTACCAGAAGGGTTTGGCGGCCTTGAGGTCGCCGCGCACCAGGGCTGCGCCTGCGGCGGCCACGTTGACGTCAACGTCGTCCGCGTGGGCGCCGGTGGCCAGCAACCGGTCGAACAGGTCGGACAGGGCCGGTGTCTCGCGCACGGGCAGAGCGGGATGAGCCTTGGGCGGTTCCGCTGCTGCGCGCAGCCGCGCGCTCATGTTGCTCGAAGTGTCGGGCAAGCTGTCCAGGGCGGTGGACACCGCGTCCGGTGGCAGGTCCAGCACACCGGCGCGCATGCGGTGGAACAGCGTCAGCCACAGGGCTTCAGCGCCCGCCGCGCCGGTGGCGGCATTGCCCGGCGCCTTGTCCACGGCATTGAGGACGGTGGCAGCTCGGTGGTCCGGCAAATGCTGCGCCTGCACCCGCTTCCAGGCGGCCCGTCCGATGCGCTCGGCCACATCCGGCCTGCGCAGCAGGAAGCGCAGCTTTTCCAGCATGTCCAGCCCGTCGGCGTAGACCACCATTTCGTGGCCGTCGTCGAAGAGTGCGTCCTGGTCCGGCCCCACGTCCGGCGTCAGCACGCAGGCCCCGCACGAAGCCCCTTCCGTGAGGCGGAAATTTACCTCGAACCCTATGGATTCGTTGGGAATGATGCGCGTGTCGCCGTACAGGGCCAGCATTTCGGCAAAGGGCACGCCCTGCCGGGCCTGCACGCCGAACCGGTCCTGCAGTAGTTCGGCCAGCCAGCCACGCAGGGGGCGGTGCTTGTCCAGCACGCCCACCATGGAAATGTCGTGCCCGCGCCCGGCGTGCGGCTGCCACGGGCGGGCGTGCCCGCTCATGGCCAGGTGCACGGCCTGCGGATGACGCCACTGCGGCGGCAGCGCCAGGAACAGCGAAAGGTGTGGGGTGAACAGCACGTCGAACAGCCGCGCATAGTGGCGGTGCCAGTGCATGTTCAGGTGGCTGTCGATGGCCCAGTAGGCCTTGCGGCAGCGCAAGGTTTCCAGCCCGGCCAGGATCACCCGCGGGCCCAACGTTTCCTGCTGCACCAGCAGGTCGGGCGCAAAGCCGTGCGCATCCAGCAGGGCGGCGATGTCCACGATGCCGCCGGGCGGGTGCAGGTCCAGCACCTCGTGCCCCATGCGCCGGAAGCTGGCGGTCAGGTGCGTGCCGACGCAGACGATGCGCATGGCCTAGCGCTTCAGGCGCGGGTCCAGCAGGTCGCGCAGGCTTTCGCCCAGCAGATTGTAGCCGAGCACGGTGAGCAGGATGGCGCAGCCCGGAAACACGGACAGCCACGGGGCTATCTCCAGCACGTCCTTGCCCTCCAGCAGCATGTTGCCCCAGCTGGGCATGGGCGGCTGCACGCCAAGCCCCAGAAAGCTCAGGGCAGATTCGGTCAGGATGGCCCCGGCCACGCCCAGCGTGGCGGAAACCAGCACCGGGGCCACGGCGTTGGGCAGCACGTGCAGGGACAGGATGCGCACCGGCCCCGCACCGGCCAGCCGGGCGGCAGCGATGAAGTCGCGTTCGCGCAGGGAAAGGGTTTCCGCGCGCACCAGCCGGGCCACGCCCATCCACGAGGTGAGCCCGATCACCGCCATGATGTTCAGCAGGCTGGGCTCGAGGAAGGCGATGACCGCAAGGATCAGGAAGAACGAGGGGAAGCACAGCATGATGTCCACGCAGCGCATGATCAGTTCGTCCGCCAGCCCGCCGAAGTAGCCCGCCGCCAGCCCCAGCGCGAGGCCGATGGCAACGGAGATGCCCACCGAGACGAAGCCCACCCACAGCGATACCCGCGCCCCGTGCAGCATGCGCGAAAGCACGTCGCGCCCCAGGGCGTCGGTGCCCAGCGGGTGCGCGGAAGACGGCGGTTGCAGGATGGCCGTCAGGTCCAGCGCGGTGGGATCGTGCGGGGCTATCCACGGGGCCAGCAGGGCTGCCGCGGACATGGCCAGCACCAGCGACAGGCCGGTGGCCAGCATGGGGTGGCGCATCCAGAAATGCAGCCAGCGGCGGGGAGAGAACAGGTCGGCGGCGCTCATGCGTTGCCCCCGTCGCCGTTCCCCGCGCCGTCACCGCCCGTGCCCCCGGTGAGCCGGATGCGCGGGTCGGCCAGGCCGTAGCACAGGTCCGCCAGCAGGTTGCCGACCAGCGTCAGCACCGCGCCCAGTACCAGGTTGCCCATGATCAGCGGGTAGTCGCGGGCCATGACCGCCTGGTAGAACAGCTGCCCCAGGCCGGGCAGGGCGAAGATGGATTCGATGATCACGCTGCCGCCGATGAGCCCCGGCAGCGAAAGCCCCAGGATGGTGATGACCGGCAGCAGCGCGTTGCGCAACGCATGGCGGAAGATCACCGTGCGCACCGGCAGCCCCTTGGCCCGTGCGGTAAGGATGTAGTCCTGCCGCAGCACCTCCAGCATGGAGGCGCGCATGAAACGCGAAAGCCCGGCCAGGCTGCCGAAGGTATAGATGAAGATGGGCATGGCCAGATGCGCCATGATGTCCCATGCCTTGCCCATGGGCGACATGGCGGCGTGGTCCAGCGATGTCAGTCCGGAAAGCGGCAGCCATTGCAGGTGGATGCCGAACAGCAGCATCAGCAGCAGCGCCAGCCAGAACCCCGGCATGGCAAAGCCCATGAACACCAGCACCGTCATGGCCCGGTCGAACAGCCTGCCCTGCCACTGGGCGGACGCCACCCCGATGGGAATGGCGCAGAGCAGGGTGAGCACCAGCGAGGCCACGTTCATGCCCACGGTAAGCGGCAGCCGTTCCTTGATCTTGTCCCACACCGGGCGCGGATCGCTGGACATGGAATTGCCGAAGTCCAGCCGGGCCAGGCGCCCCAGCCACTGCACGTACTGCACGTGCAGCGGCTTATCCAGGCCGTACAGGGCTTCCAGGCGCTTGCGCGTTTCCGCCCCGGCCAGCGGGTTCATGGTGGTCTGCATGTCCGTGGGCGAGCCGGGGGCCAGGTGGATGACCCAGAAGCTGATGATCGTGATGCCCCAGAACACGAAGAGCATCCACGCCAGCTTGCGGCCCATGCGGCGCAGCATGGCTGCGACACGACCGGGGCGCGGCGCGGGATGGCGGACGCCTTCCGCCGGGGTGTCTGTGGCGGCGGGCGGCCCTGGATGGGTATCGCGATGATCGCTGGTCACGTCGTCGTTGTCCTTGAAGCCTTGCGTGAGACGGGGGGCCAGGGGCAGTCCCTACGCCTCGTGCTCCATCCACCCGCGCAGGTCGCGCACTTCCTCTGCCCAGCGCTTCGAAAGGCGCACATCCATGAACTGGCGGTACACCTCGTCCAGGAAGCCAAGGCAGGTTTCGATCAGGTAGATCTTTTCCAGCAGGCGGGCGTCGGGATCGTCGTCGCCGCCCTCGCCGTCCTTTTCCACGGTGGGGGTCTTCAGGCTGTTGAGGGAAAAGTCCTCGGCCCGCAGGCTGAGCTGCCACGAATCGGCCTCGCGCTCGAAGCGCAGCAGGGCGCGGGTTACCTTTTTGCCGGTGGTCAGGCCCATGCGCGCCTCGCGCAGGGGCGACATGGAGCCGGAGACCGTAGCGGTTTCCAGGCTTTCGCCCTCGCCGCCCTGCACCGAAATGCGCTGCTCCATGTGCACGCCAAAGGGGCTGCCGTCCGGCATGCGGAATGAACCGGGCGCGGTTTCGCTACGGTACCACAACCAGGTCAGGAATTCCTGGCCCAGGATCACGTCGGTGGTCTGGCCGAGATAGGGGGTGTCGCTCATCGTATGTCCTTGTCCGGCGCGCCTACCCGGCGAACCGGGTGGGTTCCAGCGTGTCCAGGCGGGTCATGGCGGCCTCGTCCAGCATGGAGGCGGCCAACGCGTACGGCGTCAGCGGCTCCAGGTGCAGGTCGAAGGTCAGCGTGAAATAATCGGAGAATAGGTCGATCATTTTCGACTGCGTGGAGGCAAAATAGATGATGCCCGTATCGATGGCCCACAGCACGTTGAATTCCGCGGGGATGGGCAAAAAACGCGACATCAGGCGCAGCCGGGTCTGTTCCTTCAGTTCCTTCTTGCGCTCGCGCGAGATGAACTTCTTGCCTTGTTCCTTGTTGCGGGCCTCTTCCTCACGCAGGGCAAGGGACAGGTGCTTCTTCAGCACGGCGGCGGGAATGCGCCGGGTGTCCTGGCGCAGCGAAAAGGCAATGTATCCGCCCTTTTCGGGCGGCGCGGTGCGCCAGGCCGTATCGAGCATGTCGTCAAAGCACACCCAACCCCAAGAGCGTTCGTCGGAAGTGTTGTCGATATCGCGGAAGCAGAACTGCTTCAGCTTGTCGGGCAGGGTGGGCCAGAGGGTGGCGGGCACCGGGTCCGCGATGCGGAACCGGGTGAAGCTGCTGCTGGCGTTAAGAAAACCCATTGGTGTCTCCCTTGGTTGTGGATTGGGCACATACCTAGCCTATCTTGCCGTGGCGCGCCACCCCGTGACCCACGGTGCGCAGGACGGGACGGCCCAGCGCCAGTCAGGCCCAACAGGCCAGTCAGGCCCAGCAGGCCAGTCAGGCCCAGCAGGCCAGCAGGCCAGTCAGGCCAGTCAGGCCAGTCGGACCAGTCGGGGCGGCAGGTCCGGCGAATGGGCAGGGCAGGCACGGAACATCCGGCCCGTGTATGCACGCCAGGGCCGGGGGGCAGGCGAAAGGGGCGCTGCGTTGTGAGCATACATATATAGGGGCTCGGGCCGACGCCGAGCGGGACGCTGTCGCCAAAACGGATTGGGTAGGGCGAACAGGTCAGTGACCCCGCTAAAAGATGGCATGCCAGGGGCCGTTCGAATGCGTCGGCGCCAAGGTGAGAAGCATCCCTTGCAAGTGGTTCCGAAGGCGACCACGCACGCCATGTGGACGCGAGCACCCTGTAAAAGGGTCATTCTGATGCGGTGCATGCCTGATTTTATGTCTTATTTGTCGGTATGTTGGGTGGAAATTTCAAGAAAATGAAAAAACGGTGTTGACTTCATCCGGGTTTCGCGTAGAAACCACCTCCGCGCCGAACGGAACCGGCAACGCCTTCTGCAAGGAGGCAACGCAGGACCGGACGGGCAGAAGGTCAACACGACCGTCGCGAAAAAAGACGCGAAAGAGTGTTGACGAAAGGCTCCGAAAGGAGCATAGCTGAAAGTCCGCCCGCACGCACAGCGTGCACGGCAAAACGGTTCGGGCAATGGTCCGGCCGGTGGTTGAAAGACCGGGTTCTTTGACAAGTAAATAGCGAGTCGGGAAGGAATCAGCCTTTACGATAGTAATCAATCGTACGGGTGTCTCAATTACGAGGCGTTCGTGCGACTTCAGTTTTTCAACTGGAGAGTTTGATTCTGGCTCAGATTGAACGCTGGCGGCGTGCCTAACACATGCAAGTCGTGCGTGAAAGGGCTTCGGCCTGAGTAAAGCGGCGCA
>NZ_VSMK01000101.1 GCF_011682075.1 Nitratidesulfovibrio liaohensis | reverse complement strand
CGGGTGAGGCGCGAGCGGCTGCGCGCGCGGCCCGGCGTGTGGGCGGTGATGGTGGGCGCCGCCGTGCTGTTCGCGCTGGATCTGGAGTGCTGGCACCGGGGCATCCTGCTCATCGGGCCGGGGCTGGCCACCATCATCGGAAATTTCCAGGTATTCTTCATCGCCATTGCCGGTGCGCTGCTGCTGGGCGAAAAGCTGTCCGGGCGGCACATGGCGGCCATTCCGCTGGCCCTGGCCGGGCTGTGGCTGCTGCTGGGCGTCAGCCCGGCGGAACTGCTGCCCACCTCGACGGCTGCCGGGCTGGTGGTGGGCGATTCGCTGGCCGGGGTGGGCTACGGCTTTGCCACGGCACTGTTCTACACCGGATTCATCCTGCTGCTGCGCCAGTCGCGCGGCATGGCGGGCATGCTTTCGCCAGTGGCCAACATGGCCGTCATTTCGCTGGCCTGCGCGGCGGTAAGCGGCGCGGGCATTCTGGCGCGGGGCGACAGCTTTGCCATAGCCGATGCGGCCAGCGGCGGCTACCTGATGGCCTATGGCGTACTGTGCCAGGGCGTGGGCTGGGTGCTGCTGTCCACCGGGCTGCCGCGCCTGCCCGCCTCGCTGGCTGGACTGGTGATGCTGGTGCAGCCCGCGCTGTCGTTCGTGTGGGACATCCTGCTGTTCAAGCGGCCCACCGACGCCTGGGGCATGGCCGGGGCGGGGATTGCCCTGTTCGCCATCTGGCTGGGCCTGTCCGGTGCGTCGGGTGCTTCTGGTGGTGCGGGCGCGCGGGTATGCCGTCCGGACGATCTGGAAGGTGGGTCTGACGCGGCACCGCATGAGGACAAATGACAATCAGGGCGCGCGGCGCCGCAACCGGACGGGGGAACGACGATGAAGATACTGGGCCTGATATTCGTGGCCGCCGTGGCCGCGGTGCTTGGCTGGCTGCTGCTGCGCGGCTTGCTGGCCGCCGCCGGGTGCGTGCTGCGCCTGTTTCTGGGGGTGCTGCTGCTGGCCCTGCTGGGGGCCACATGGTCCATGCTGTCCTTCCTGTTCACCGGCGGAGCGGGCTGGTAAAGGGCGCGGGTTGCCGCCAGTGAGACGGCGGCAGGCGGCTGTCGGTGAGACGGTTCGGATTGCGGCATGCGAGATGAGCGGCTGACGCCGCCAGCGAAGACAGCCCAGACATTGCGCAGGTACGGCGCGTGACGGATGACCGTTGCGCGTCGTTTTCTTTTGGGGCGGGTGGAGGCGCGGCAAGATGAAAATGGAGCCGGGTGCCGGGTGCGTGCAGCGTGCCGGGCCGGATGGGGCCAGATAGGACCGGATAGGACCGGATAGGACCGGGTAGCGGGGTTCGCCGGGGGCCTGGGGCGGCTATTCTTCCGGCGGCAGTCCGGCGATCCAGCCTTCCACGTCCAGTTGCGCGGCGGTGATGCCGTGGGGAGGAGCGGCAGGTGACGGCAGACCGTAGCCGGGGCGCAGGGCGGAAGCTGCGGCCAGCACGGCGCAGAGCAGGGCATCCAGCAGGTCCGCTTCCGGGTCGTCCAGCATGCGGGTGGCATGGTCCGCGTTCCAGCGGATGGTCAGGCGGGGCAGGAGGTCGGGTAGAGGGCCGGGCCGGGGTGCTGACAGGCCGGTGGAGAGGGTCGGGGCGGCAACTGCGCCATGTGGCGAAGCGGCAGGATGCCCGGCCAGCCCCGCCAAGCTCCTGAGCAGGGCCGTGCGCGCCTCTCGTCGGGCAGCCCGGTCCGTGGCTCCGCCGCCCTTGTAGGGGGCGCGGCCAATCAACTGCCGGGCCAGCCAGCCGGGGTAGGTTTCCAGTGCCACGTAGGTGTTTCTCGGCTTGTCGGACAAAGGGCGCAGGAGGGGCACGTGCACCTCGTGTGCGGCAAGGCGGGGAGCCACGGCGTGGAACATCAGGGCCACGGGCGGGCGCACCGTGTTCATGGGGCTGGCGGCCCCGGCGCGGCGGCAGCAGGCGCGGTACAGATATTTCTGCCCGGCGGGCCGGGCGGCGGACACTGCGCGCAACAGATCGCGGAACATGGCGCGGTCCATGGCGCCGCACAGGGTGGCATGCCCGGCCCAATGGCGCGGCCAGTCCAGTTGTTCCACCAGGTCCAGCGGTTGGGCCAGCGCGGCGTCGATGCCCAGCACCCAGCCTGTGCCAGACGGAACATCGCCTCCCGCAAAGCCGGCATCCAACAGCCCGCCGAACAACCGGTCCAGGTCGTCCAGCGTGTGCAGTTCGCGCAGTTCGTGCAGGGTGAGCACGGGCGCTGCGCCCGGCATGTCCGGCATCCCGTTATCCGGCGCGTTCCCGTCCCCCGGCGCAAGGGTGCACACCGCCAGGGTCAGCGGTTTGCGTGGACCGGGCGTGGCCGTGACGTCCAGACCCAGTATCCGCACGGGCAGCGTGCGGGCCGGGTGCGGCGCGACGGGCGCATCTTGGCTGACGGGCGCGACGGGCGCACCTTGGCTGACTGGCGCTCCGGGAGCGCCTTGGATGGCTGGCGGTGCGGATTTTTCGGGGGTGTGCATGGCTGGTCGCAAACGCAAAACGGCCCCGCGTCTGGTTCGCGGGGCCGCCTTGCGCTACATGCTGAAGAATTCCAGTTCCGGCGCGGCAGGTATCTCGCCCGCCTCGGCCAACCGGTGGTAGAACAGGCGCAGGCCTTCCATTTCCGGAAAGCCCATGTGGAAGACCAAGCCCTGATAGTATTGGCGCAGTTCCTCGCGGGTCAGGGGGCAGCCCTGCAAGGTCAGGTCGAGGATCACGTCCATGTGCCGTTCGCCCCAGTTGCGGGCGCGCTGCAAGAGTTCACTCGGATCACTGACAAAACAGCCGGAGGCCGCCGCCGCCCGGCTGACCACCCACACCCCGAACACGAAGGGCAGGCCGGTCCATTGCCGCCACGCCTCGCCCAGGTCCAGCCGGTACGGAAACTCCGGGTGGTTGCGCAGGCGCAGGGCCTCGTCGCCGATGGCCAGGAACGCCTCCGGCGGGTTGCCCGACGCGATGCGCCCGGTGGCCGAACCCACCTCGTACCGCACCGGAAACCTGTAGTAGTCGCGGAACAGCAGGCGCAGCAGCGCGGCAGAGGTGTGCGTCTCCGCGCTGACCAGCACCGGCTGGTCGGCCAGGTCTTCCACCGGGCGGCGCGACAGCAGCAGCACGCTCTGCACCGGGCCCCGGCTGCCGATGGCAAGGTCCGGCACCAGCAGGTAGTTCTGCGGCCTGTGCGCGTACTCCACCGAAGAATTGGCCGACACGTGCAGGTCGCCGCGCGCCATCATGTTGTTCAGCACCGCAGGCGGCCCGGCCACCAACTCGTACTCGTGCGGGATGATGCCCGACTCCAGCGGGTGGTAGATGGGCAGCACGTTCAGGTACCCGATGCGGCCCAGGCGCAGCGGGCGCGCGCATGACGACGGCGTGGTGGTGTTACTCATGGTGTATATTGCGTTTGTATCCCCTGTCGGTTCGGTTTTTTATGCCTCCGGCGGGCAGGGGGCTTTGCCCCCTGCACCCCCGAGTAAAGGGAACAAGGGACGTTGGACGTGTAACGGGAGATGCCAGCTGTCAGCCCACCCCTATGAAAAAATTTGGGGGGGAGGGGTCCGGGGAGGGAGACCTTTTTACGCGTTGCGGTCGCCATCCGTAAGGTTCACGCTTCGCGCTCACCCAACGGCTGCCGCAAAAGGTCCCCTCCCCGGTTGTTGCCTTTACAACTCCTGTATCTCCCCTTCCACCACGGGTTGGGGCGACACGGGGGTGTAGTTCATGGTGCGTTGCACGGGGGTGAACCCGGCGGCGCGGATGCAGTTGTGGATTTCGCGGCGCGAAAGGCTGAAGCTGACGCCTGCGGCGGCCACCACGTTTTCCTCGATCATCAGCGAGCCGAAGTCGTTGGCGCCGAAGTACAGGGCCAGCTGGGCCACCTGCGGCCCCATGGTCACCCACGAGGCCTGCACGTTGTCCACGTTGTCCAGCACCAGCCGCGACAGGGCCAGCAGGCGCAGGTAGGCGGGCGCGGGTTCCGGGTCGCGGTGGATGTTGGTATGCGCGGGCTGGAAGGTCCAGGGGATGAACGCGGTGAACCCGCCCGTGCGGTCCTGCACCTCGCGCACGGCGAACAGGTGGTCCAGGCGGTGGCGGGGCTCTTCCTCGTGGCCGAACATCATGGTGGCGGTGGTGCGCAGGCCCTGGGCGTGGGCTTCTTCCATGACGCCCAGCCAGCGGGCGGCGGAACACTTGTTGGGCGAAACCTGGGTGCGCACCTCGTCCACCAGGATTTCCGCGCCGCCGCCGGGGATGGAATGCAGCCCGGCGGCGCGCAGCCGGGCAATGACCTCGGCCACGGTGATCTTTTCGAGTTCCGCGAAAAAGACGATCTCGGGTGGCGAAAAGGCGTGGATGTGGATGGTGGGGTAGGTGTCGCGGATCCAGCCGATTATGCCTTCGTAGAACGACAGGGGCAGGTCGGGGTGGTGGCCGCCTTGCAGCAGTATCTGGGTGCCGCCGAGGACCAGCGTTTCCTCTATCTTCCTGCCCAGTTCCTCTCGGGTCAGCACGTAGCCCTCGGGGTGGCCGGGGGCGCGGAAAAAGGCGCAGAAGCGGCAGGCGCACACGCAGATGTTGGAATAGTTGATGTTGCGGTCGGCCACGTAGGTGACCACGGGCTGTGGATGCTTGCGCAGGCGCACGGCATGGGCCAGATGCCCCAGGGTGTGCAGCCCGGCATGGTCGTACAGCAGGTCGGCGTCGGCGCGGGTAAGGCGCGTACCTTCCAGCACCTTTGCGGCCACGGCGCGCACGTCGGCGGATTCGCCCAGGGACGAGCCGCCCGGCATGATGGGGGCATTGGTGGTGTTGGCGGCGGAGCTCATGCCCGGACCTCCGTCGTTGCGGCGTGCCCGGCGTCGTTCCGGATGGCGTCCGGGTCGGCCACGGGGTTGAAATGCGAATCGCGGCGCACCGGGGTGAAGCCGGAGCGGCGGATCATCAGTTCCAGTTCGGGCACGGTGAGCGACTGGGCGGAATCGGCTCCGGCGTCGTGGCCGATGCGTTCCTCGACGATGGTGCCGTCCAGGTCGTCGGCCCCGAAGTACAGGGCGGTCTGGGCCATCTTGACGCCCATCATCACCCAGTAGGCCTTCACGTGGGGAATGTTGTCCAGCATCAGGCGGCTGACGGCCACGGTGCGCAGCCGGTCGAGGCCCACGTGCTCGCCCACCCGCTCGGGCGGCAGCTTGAGCAGGCTGTTTTCCGTCAGGAAGGGCAGGGGGATGAAGCAGGTGAACCCGCCGGACTTGTCCTGCTGCTCGCGCAGGCGGCACAGGTGGTCCACGCGATGCTCGAAGGTCTCGATGTGCCCGTACAGCATGGAACAGTTGGTGCGGATGCCGAGGGAGTGCGCCTCGCCCGCCACGCGCAGCCATTCGTCCGCCGTGGCCTTGCGCGGGCAGATTCTGGTGCGCACTTCCGGTGCAAAGATTTCGGCCCCGCCGCCGGGCATCATGGCCAGGCCCGCGTCCTGCAGGCGGCGCAGCACATCCAGCGTGCTGATGCCTTCCATGGCGGCGAAGTGGGCGATTTCCACCCCGGTGAACGCCTTGACGATGCTCTGGGGGCGGGCCTTGCGAATCCGTCTGATGACGTCCTCGAACCAGGCAAGGCCAAGGTCCGGGTGGCAGCCGCCCACTATGTGCACCTCGGAGAACGGGGTGCCCCGGTCATCCAGCACGCGGTGCAGGATGTCGTCGGGCGTCAGGGCAAAGGAACCGGCCTGCCCGCGTTCGCGCTGAAAGGCGCAGAACAGGCAGCCGTTGACGCAGATGTTGGTGTAATTGACGTGCCGGTTGAGCACGTAATAGGTTCTGTCGCCGTGCAGGCGGGTGCGCGCGTGGTGGGCCAGGGCCCCCACGGCGGTGATGTCCGGGCAGTGGAACAGCGCCAGACCTTCTTCTGGCGAAAGGCGCGCGCCTTCCATCACCTTTTCGAAGGCGGTCCCAAGGCCCAGGCGGGCGTAATGGGCAGCGTCGAGCATGTGTCCTCCGGTGTGGCGGGACTGAAATGTCTTGCGAATGGTGCGGGACTGCGTTTTCGGGCCGGATCGTGTCCGAGAGGGCCTGTTCTGGCCTGAGCTGACCTGATCTGGCCTGTTCTGGTCTGATCTCTGGCCCGATCTGAGCGGGCAGAACCCGATGGGGGCTTGCGTCCCGCTGACGGAAGGCGGAGTATCGACCCGCCGTGGCCCCGTGTCAACACCGTGGGCACACCGGGGCGACAGCGCGCCGCGTCGGTCTTGAGTCATTTTCGCCCGTGCGCCCGGCCATTTCATTTCACCCGTCATTGCAGCACACCCGGCCCATCGGCATTCCCCATCATTCCCACCCGCCCGGCCATCCGGGCGGCCCAGCAAGGCCGCTTCCATGTCTTCGCAAACCCCGCACACTCCGGCAGATACCCAGTCCACGCCGCCCACCCCATCGCGCGTCCTGTCGCTGGGCATTTCCCCCTGCCCCAACGACACCTACATCTTCCATGCCTTGGCCAAGGGATGCATTCCGCTGCCCTGCGGGTTCGACCTGTTCATGGCCGACGTGGAGGTGCTGAATGGCCGCGCCCGCGCGGGCACGCTGGACGTGACCAAGCTGTCGCTGGCGGCCATGGCCCACGTGCTGGACGACTACGTGCTGCTCAATGCCGGGGCGGCGCTGGGGCGCGGCTGCGGGCCGCTGCTGGTGGC
>NZ_VSMK01000100.1 GCF_011682075.1 Nitratidesulfovibrio liaohensis | reverse complement strand
GCCGGGACGAAGCGGTGCGCCCGCGCGCCACCGGCAAAGCGCAGCCGCATGCACGCGGCCCGGTCCACGGGTATGCGCGTTTCGCCCGTCACCAGCACCGGCCCCAGCGCGTCCGTTTCCACGCGCACCTCCCGCAGGTTGCGCGCCTGCATGAACAGGGCAAGGGCCAGGCTGGGGTAGTATTGCCCCTGAAAGCGATGCAGCAGGGGAACGCGGCGGATGCTGCCGTCCTCGTCCTTTTCCACGTTGATGAATCCGGACGCGGCCAGCCCGGTCTGGATGGGGCCGGTGTTGCACAATATGCCGGTGGACTCCGCCGGGGCGATGGCCGTGGTTTCTCCGGTCACGTGCACCGGGCGGGGCAGGTTTTCCGGGTCGGTGGTGACGAGGTCGAACAGGTGCAGCACCGCACCCACGGCTTCCGCCCCGGCCAGCACGCTGCCGAAGTAGGCGTCGTTGTCCTCCATGCCGCGGGGCACGCCGCTGATGGCGATGTCCAGCCCGAAGTCGCGCCGGAAGGCATGGCGGATGGTGGCGATGGAGGTGCGGTCCGGCTCGGAGAACAGGACGTCCACCGCCACTCCCATGGGCCGGGCGGCGGACACCCGGCGCACGATGTCGCCGGTGAGGTAGCGCGGCCATGGCCACTGCCCCGCCACGGCCAGGCTTTCCTCGTCGATGTCCACGATGACCACCCGATCGGGAGCGGGGCCGTGCGCCATGCGGCTGGCCAGCCCGTCCAGGATGCGGTTGTCCGCAAGCTGCACCAGTTCCGGCTCTGCCAGGCAGAACAGCGCGGCCAGCAGCAGCCCGGCCACGGTGACGGCGGCCACCAGCCGCTGGCGCGAAATGGTGGCAAGGCGTGATGCGGATTTGACGGGCGTGGTCATGAGGTGCCGTGTCCGAAGATATTAACGGACCAGGATTTCCACCCGTCTGTTCCTGGCCTCGGCCACGCCGGGGGCGGTGGGCACCAGCGGGTCGTTGGCCCCGTGGCCGGAAAGCGCCACGCCGCTGGCGGGCACCCCGCGCGCTTCCAGCATGCGGCGTACGGCCTCTGCCCGGGCCATGGACAGCTTCTGGTTGGCGGCGGGATCGCCCGCGCTGTCGCTGTGCCCGATGACCGAAACGTTGCTCACGGCGCGGCGGGTGATGTCGGCGGCGGCCTCGTCCAGCGCCGGGCGCGATGCGGGTTCCGGCTCCGTGGAGCCGGTGGGGAAGTACAGCAGAAAGCTCTTGGGCGGTTCCGGCATGGCGGCCACGGTACTGCCGAAGATGCGGTCGATCTCCTGTTGCGACATCACCTTGGGCGGGGCAGGCTTGTCGGTCACCTGGGTGGATTCGTTGGCTGCGGCCAGGGGCTGTTCGGCCCCGCCCGCCTTCACCACCACCCGGCCCACGCCGCCGTCGTCGTCGGGCACCAGCACCACGGTGGTCTTGGGCGCGCAGGCCCCCAGCACGAGACACAGCAGAAGGATGGAAAACAGCGTGCGCATGGTGCCCCCCTATTCGGCGCGGATGAGAAAACGGGTGCCGCGCACACCCACGGCGGCCTGCGGCGTGCGGAACCTGACGGCTTCCGGTGCCAGCCTGGCCAGCCGACCGGAAGAATAGGCCGCCTCGCCGCGCTGCATGTACACGTCGAAATCGTAGTCCTTTTCCAGCGGCACGAAACGGTAGGACTGCACCTTCAGTTCCGAACCCGGCCCCACGGCGATGCGCGTGCCGTCCTGAAAGCTGACCCCGGCCTTGCCGTCCGGGCCGGTGCGCAGGATGTCGCCCACCAGCAAAGGGTCGCCCGGCACGGGAACGGAACTGCTGCCCGCCCGTTCCACGGTGACCGCGCCGGACACCGTGCGGAAGTTGGCGGCGGGCGCTTCCGCCCATGTGGCGGATGCACAAAGAACAAGGGCCAAGGCCAGCAGTGCCAGCGGCACATGAACGATCAGGCGTGTAGTGCGCATGGAATGCCCCGGTATGGCGGTGTTTCGCCCGCATGTGTGGCCGGAACGGAGAGCCCGTATCCGGTTGTCCTGTCGAAGGCGTGTGTTCCTGCTGCATGTCCGGTGCCGCATGCCCGCGCGCGGCGTCCGGAACACATGCGAAGGCTTGTTCCTCATTCATCTTTTTGGCATTCGCTGGTCAGGGATACAATTAGATTTTGAAGCAGTCAGGCTGAAAGACCGGGCGGAATGGCGGCATGGGTGCCGTGCGCCCGATGTGTGGAGGCGTCGTGCCTGCGACGTCACCCCGCCCGATGGCCCGATTGCCGCGTCATCCTTGACGGGTGCGGCACGAGCGGCTAGGGGCTGTTGCAGAACTTGCGGCATTTCGTGGCTGCCGCCGGTATCGGCCATGGCGGCTTGCGCCGCGCTCCGCGCCCGCCAGAACGGGTGCCGTCCAACCGCATGCCGCCCGGAAGCATACCACCCTGACGCTTCCCGGCCCGCCCTTTTCGCCCCCCAACCGGACACTCCATGCAGCACGACCCGCGCAACCCGCGATCCTCCCGAATTTCCCGTTCCGCCGCCCGGCAAGCGCCTGCGGATGCGCAGACCGGCGCGTCATCCGGTCCGCAGTCCGCCCCCACCGCATCCGGCCCCCCGGCGTCCGCCGCATTAGGCAAGGCCGCGCCCATGCTGGCCGCCATGCAGGAGGCGCAGGACGCACCGGAGCAGCTTTCCGGCGTGCTCGACCGCGTCATCTTCCACAACGAGGAAAACGGCTACACCGTGCTGCGCCTGCGCCCGCTGCCCAAGGGCGACATGATCAGCGTGGTGGGGCACATGGTTTCGCCGCAGCCGGGGGCATCGCTGAAGCTGATGGGCCGCTGGGTGAACAACCCGCGCTTCGGGCGGCAGTTTTCCATGGAAAACTACGAGAACCTGCTGCCCGCATCCGTGGAGGGCATCCGCCATTATCTCGGTTCCGGCCTCATCAAGGGCGTGGGCGAATCCATGGCCGCGCGCATCGTGGATGCCTTCGGCGAGGACACCTTTCGCGTGCTGGACGAGGAGCCGGACCGGCTGCTGCGGGTCAGCGGCGTGGGCGGCAAGACGCTGGAGCGCATCAAGGCGGGCTGGTCCGACCATCAGGGCATCCGCGATCTGATCATGTTCCTGCAACCGCACGGGGTCAGTACCGCCTATGCCGTGCGCATCTACCGCCACTACGGGCAGCAGGCCCTGGCGGTGGTGCGCGAGAATCCCTACCGCCTGGCCATGGACATCCACGGCATCGGCTTTCACACCGCCGACATCGTCGCGGAAAAGCTGGGCTTCTCGCGCGACAGCGAACTGCGGGCAGAGGCGGGCACCCTGTACACCCTGCAACGCCTGAACGACGACGGCCACGTCTACGTGCCGCACGATACGCTGATCTCCCACACCTCGGACCAGTTGGACATCCGCGCCGACCTCGTGGAAGACGCCCTGCGCACCCTCGAAATCGAGGAGCGCATCGTCATCGAGGAAATGGACGGCGAACTCGGCGTGTTCCTTTCCCGCTACCATCATTACGAAACCAAGATCGCCTACTATCTGCAACGGGTGCTGCGTTCGCCGAAAGCCGTGCACTTCGAGGACCCGGAGGCGGTCATCACCGAGGTGCTGGCCAAGCTGTCCATCACCCTTGCGCCGGAGCAGCTGGAGGCCGTGCGCACCGCCACCCGCTCCAAGGTCATGGTGCTTACCGGCGGCCCCGGCACCGGCAAGACCACCATCATCAACGCCATCATCAAGGTCTTTGCCGAAACGCGCGCCAAGATCCTGCTGGCCGCGCCCACGGGCCGCGCCGCCAAGCGCATGTCCGAGACCAGCGGGCGCGAATCCAAGACCATCCACCGTCTGCTGGAGTACAGCCCCAAGGAGGACGGTTTCGCCCGCAACGAGGACAACCCCCTCGCCTGCGGCCTGCTGGTGGTGGACGAGGCGTCCATGATGGACACCATGCTCATGTACCACCTGCTGAAGGCCGTGCCGCTGGGCGCCACGCTGCTCTTCGTGGGCGACGTGCACCAGCTGCCCTCGGTGGGGCCGGGCAACGTGCTGCGCGACGTCATCGCCTCGGGCGTGGTGCCGGTGGTGGAACTGGTGGAAGTGTTCCGGCAGGCCGCCGAAAGCGAGATCATCTGCAACGCCCACCGCATCAACCACGGCGAGGTGCCGCCGCTGGAATCCTCGCGCGACCGGCTGTCCGACTTCTACTTCATCCGGCAGGACGACCCCGAGAAGGCCGTGGAGATGATCGTGGAACTGGTGCGCGACCACATCCCGCGCCGCTTCGGCCTGCATCCGGTCAACGACATCCAGGTGCTTACCCCCATGCACAAGGGCGCGGTGGGCGCGGGCAACCTGAACATGCGCCTGCAACAGGCCCTGAACGGCCAGACCCTGTGCGTGCAGCGCGGCGAGCGCCAGTACCGCCTGGACGACAAGGTGATGCAGATCCGCAACAACTACGACAAGGACGTCTTCAACGGCGACATCGGGCGCATCTGTCTGGTGGACCCCAAGGAGCGCCAGCTTACCGTGCGCTTTGACGAGCGCAACGTGCCCTACGCCTGGGAAGAGCTGGACGAGATCGTGCCCGCCTACGCCATCTCGGTGCACAAGTCGCAGGGGTCCGAATACCCCGCCGTGGTCATCCCCGTGCTGACCCAGCACTACATGCTGCTGCAACGCAACCTCATCTACACCGGCGTCACGCGCGGCAAGCGTCTGGTGGTGCTGGTGGGCGAACCGCGCGCCCTGGCCATGGCCGTCAAGAACAACCGCATGCACAAGCGACATACCCGCCTTGCCCGGCGGTTGGCGCTTGGTGTGGGGGTGGGGTAACGCGTTGGGGGAATGACGAAGATTTTTGAAGGGGAAAAAGCGTACCGGGGGAAGGGGGGAAGCTTTGAAAAGCTTCCCCCCTTCCCCCGAACCCCCTTCCCCCCAGCAAACTTTTCAATTGTGGTGTATGGCGTGAGGCAAGAGGTCGTGCAGAAACGGCAGGTTCACGCGGGGCAAGGTGCGAGAGGGTAAGAAATACCCCGGCCAGCAGTTTGCCGAGAACAGGGAGAGAATGAAGATGTCGCAGATAATATCCACCGTGCACGCCCGCCGCGAGTCGTCCGGCGCCGCGCGTTCCCTTGTCACAGCGTTGGTCGTGTTGCTGCTGGCCGCGCTGTTTCTGTCCGGTTGCGCCGGGCGCGGACCGCGCGAGGTCGCGCCGCCGCGCTTCACCGAACTGGAGCGTCATCCGCAGGATCTTTCCGTGTACGCCGTCCGCGCGGGCGGTGACAGCCCACTGCTGGACGCCGCCACCCAGGCCGCGCAGGACCAGCGCTGGAACACCCGCTTCTTCGCCCCGTGGTTGCAGACCCGCACCGGAGTGACCATTGCCGAGGTGGCCCGTACCGCCCCCTACCTGACCAAGGACGGGCGCACGCGCGGCCACGCCGAAAACCTGCTGCCGTGGGACGCCAGCCGCTTCGCCGCGCTGGTGGCCAACTGCGATGCCCCGTCCTTCCCGGCCATGGCGGAGCGCGGCATCATCGTGCGCAATACCGCCCTGCGCGAACTGCCCACCCTGCGCCCCTCGTTCGCCAATCCCGACAAGGCCGGACAGGGCTATCCCTTTGACGACCTCCAGCGGTCCGCCGTGTGGACCGGCACCCCGGTGTTCGTCTCGCACGTGTCGCTGGACCGGGCCTGGCTGTACTGCGAAACCGGCTTCGCCTCCGGCTGGGTGCCCGCCGAACACGTGGCCCTTGCCGACGCCACCTTCCGCGCCTTGTACCAGAATGGCCGCTACGCCGCCGTGCTGCGCGACGACGTGGCCCTGACCAGCCCCAATCAGGCGTTCATCGCCACGGCGCACATCGGCGCTGTGTTCCCCGTGGCCGTGGAATCGCCGGGCGGGCTCACCGTGCTGGTGCCCCTGCGCGATGCCGACGGACGCGCCGTGCTGGGGCAATCCACACTGCCCGCCGGGTACGCCGCCATGAAGCCGCTGGTCATTTCCCCCGCGCGCATGGCCGAAATCGGCAACCGCATGATGGGCCAGCCCTACGGCTGGGGCGGCATGTACGAGGACCGCGACTGCTCGGCCACCCTGCGCGACCTGTTCGCCCCCTTCGGCATCTGGCTGCCGCGCAACTCCGCGTCGCAGGCCAGAGCCGGGCGGTTCGTGGATTTCGGCAAGGCCTCGCCCGACGGCAAGGAAGCCATCATCCGCACGCAGGGCGTGCCCTTCCTGACCCTGCTGTGGCTCAAGGGGCACATTACCCTGTACCTTGGCGAATACGACGGCCACCCGGTGATGTTCCACAACATCTGGGGCTTGCGCGTGTTCAACAACAGCGGAGAGGACGGCGAACGCGGGCAGGAGGGCCGGTTCATCCTGGGCCGCGCCGTGGTCACCTCGCTGCGGCCCGGCACCGAACTGCCCAACCTGACCACCCCGGACGGGCTGGTAGCCCGCATGCTGGGCATGTCCATCTTGCCGGGCGGAGGGCAGTAGCGTGCCGATGGGGGGAATGGTGGTTCCGCAGGCCCTGAACGGGGCGCGCCCATGAGCGGCCACGCCTTTTTCGCGCTGACGCTGGGCTGCAAGATCAACCAGTACGAGACCGAGGCCGTGCGCGAGGCATGGCTGGCGCGCGGCTGGCGAGAGGCGGCAGACCCCGCCGATGCAAGCGTGCTGCTGATCAACTCGTGCGCGGTCACCGCGCGCGCCGTGGCCGACGTGCGTCAGGCCGTGGCCCGCATGCAT
>NZ_VSMK01000110.1 GCF_011682075.1 Nitratidesulfovibrio liaohensis | reverse complement strand
TGGCCCGCGCCTTTGGAGAGGCGGTACGCGCCGGGCGCGCGGCATACCTTTCGGGCGCGGGGCCGGTGGCCCAGGCGACTGCGGACGGGGCCAGCGCCTCGTCGCCGCTGACGGGTTTTCTGGGGGAATAGCGGCGCACTGGACGGGGGGCTGCATGCCGTGAATCCGCCGGGTGGCCGCCCCCTGCCTGCACGTTCCCCCATGGTTTTCCCGCGTTCGTCGCGTCTTTCCGAGTCTTCCCGCGTTTTTCCGCACAAGGAGCAGGACATGAGCATGTACGACGTGGTCCGTGAATGGACCCCCCGCGTGGCGGACGCCCCCCTGCGCGCCGTCATGGAATCGGCCTCGGCGGACGATGTGGCCCGCGTGCTGCGCAAGGAACGCCTTGCCCCGCACGACCTGCTGACCCTGCTTTCCCCGGCGGCGGCCACGCAACTGGAAGCCATGGCCCGCCGCGCCCGCGAACTGACCGTGCATCACTTTGGCCGCACCATCCAGTTGTTCACCCCGCTGTACCTTTCCAATCACTGCACCAACCAGTGCCGGTACTGCGGCTTCAACGCCCGCAATCACATTCCCCGCCAGCGGCTGACGGACGAGGAAATCCTGGCCGAGGGTCGGGCCATTGCCGCCACCGGGCTGCGCCACCTGTTGCTGCTTACCGGCGATGCGCGCCACGTTTCCGGGCCGGAATACATCGCCCATGCCGCGCGCCTTCTGGCTCCGCTGTTTCCTTCGCTGTCTGTGGAGGTCTATTCGCTGTCGGACGAGGAGTACGCGCTGCTGGTGGATGCGGGCATCGATGGCATGACCATGTTTCAGGAAACCTACAACGCTGCCCTGTACCCGGAACTGCACCCCGCAGGCCCCAAGCGTGACTACCATTTCCGCCTGGACGCGCCGGAACGCGCCGCCCGCGCGGGTATGCGCAGCGTGGGCCTTGGCGCCCTGCTGGGGCTGGACGACTGGCGGCGAGACGCCTTTTTCACCGCCCTGCATGGGGATTGGCTGCAACGCCACTATCCCTATGTGGATGTAAGCTTTTCAGTGCCGCGCCTGCGTCCCCATGCCGGGGCCTTCCAGCCCGCCCACACGGTATCCGACCGCGATCTGGTGCAGGTCATTCTGGCCTACCGCATCTTCATGCCCAGCGCGGGCATTACCGTTTCCACCCGCGAACGGGCGGACCTGCGCGACAACCTGATTCCCCTTGGAGTCACCCGCATGTCCGCCGGGGTGAGTACCGCCGTCGGAGGCCACGCCGTCCGTGGGCAAGACGGCCACGCCGTCCGTGGGCAAGACGGCCACACCGTCCGCAAGGATGCGGAAGGGCAGGGGGATGGGGACGGCGCCACCCCGCAGTTCGAGATTTCCGATCCGCGCAGCGCCGATGAAATGGCCGCCGCCATTGCCGCGCGCGGCTACCAGCCGGTGTACAAGGACTGGGAATCGGTGCTGGACGGCGGGTACGGGTGTGGGATAGCGTGCGCCGCGCGACGCCCCCCGTCCTGTGAGCTTGCCGGGAATTCCACCCCGGCGGTCCCCCGCGCCACGGCCTGATATTCCGAAACGGCAAGATTCCCCGGACCTGCAGGAATCTTTCACAACATTTCGGAACGGTTCGGAGCAGGCCCCTGCGCGCGGGACAGGCACGGCGGGAATCTGCCGTCGCAATCCCCCCCTTTCAGGAGCTTTCGTGAGCATTCTTTCCGACGGTCTCGCCCGGTATCTCGAACATGACCACCTTGAACGCATGGCCGTGGCCCGCGTGGGCATTGCGGGGGCAGGGGGCCTTGGCTCCAACTGCGCCGCCATGCTGGTGCGCAGCGGTCTGCGCCGTCTCGTGGTGGCCGACCGCGACGTGGTCGAACCCTCCAATCTCAATCGCCAGCAGTACCAGCCATTCCATCTCGGCAAGTCCAAGGTGGACGCGCTTGCCGAAAGCCTGCGCGTCATCGAGCCTCGCCTGGTGGTCACCGCCCGGCGCGTGGAACTGACCCCCACCAACGTGGCCGACGTGTTCGCCGGGTGCGACATTCTGGTGGAAGCCCTGGACGACCCGGAGGCCAAGCGCATGTTCGTGGAGGCCGCGCTGGAAATGGGCGCCTTCGTGGTGTCCGCCTCCGGCATGGGCGGCTGGGGTGGCCCGGCCATGCAGATGCGCCGCATGGGCGACCGCATGGTGCTGGTGGGCGACTTCACCAGCGAGGTGGGCCACGACCTGCCTCCGCTGGCCCCGCGCGTGACCATGGCGGCGGCCATGCAGGCGGATGCGGTGCTGCACCACATACTCGGCCCCTGCCCCGGTTTTGTGTAATCGGCGTCAGGGCGGGCATATGCTACGTCAAACAGGCTTTCCGCGCGGGTCACGTACCGAAGACGTACGCTCCCCTTGCGGAAAGCCTGTTTTCCTTGCCTTTACCCACCCTGACGCCGATTACAGGCGGGGTGCCGGTTCGCGGTGGGGCCATATGCAGCGTCAAGCCGACTTTCCCTGCCGCTGACCCCGCCGCGCGCGTTACGCAGGTTGTGCAGGGGCGGTAGGGCAGGTGTTTCTATGGACTTATAACTAGCTTTGATGACTTGGTATTCCGCGAAAGTCCGAGATCTCAGTTCTTCCCAAAAAAGGAGCATCCCATGCCGCGCATCCTTCCCGGCAGCACGCCGGAAGCCGACATCTACTGCCTGACCGATGACGGGCTGTCGCGGGGGCGGTCTGCCGTGGACGTGGTGGACGCCATGCTGCGCGGCGGCGCGCGCATCGTGCAGTACCGCGAAAAGGACAAGCACGCCGGTGAGATGCTGCGCGAGTGCATGGAGTTGCGCCGCATGACCCGCGAGGCCGGGGCCTGTTTCATGGTCAACGACCACGTGGACATCGCCATGCTGTGCGATGCCGACGGGGTGCACGTGGGGCAGGAGGACCTGCCCGTGCAGACGGTGCGGCAACTGGTGGGGCCGGGGCGCATCATCGGGCTTTCCACCCATTCGCCCGAGCAGGCCCGCGCCGCCGTGGCAAGCGGGGCGGACTACATCGGGGTGGGGCCCATCTTCGCCACAAAGACCAAGAAAGACGTCTGCGCGCCGGTGGGCTTCGAGTACCTGAATTGGGTGGTGGCCAATATCACGCTGCCGTTCGTGGCCATTGGCGGCATCAAGCTGCACAACATCGGGCAGGTGGCCGCGCACGGGGCGCGATGCTGCGCTCTGGTCTCGGAAATCGTGGGTGCGGACGATGTTGCCGCCCGCTTCGTGGAGGCCCGTGCGGCCATGGGTGCGGCGCGGGGGTAGTCTGTCCCGTCGCTCCGGCAGCCGCGCCGGGGGCAGCCCGTTTCCTTCGGCACCCTGCGCTCCGGCTGTTTGCGCGCCGTCTTGCCAAGGTCGTGCACCCTGCGCATTCTGGGCGTCCTGCCCAGCCTGCGGAGTGGCCCCCTCCGTTTTTTCCTTCTTTTCGCATTCGCAAGGCATGCAAAAACGCGGCGCTCCCGAAAGGGCAGCGCCGCGTTGTTCATTGCGTGCAGCAACGGTGCGATGGCTATGCCGGACAGGAAGCCCCCCGTCAGGCGACTTCCTCTTAGGCGATTTCCTCCAGCAGGCCGGAGACGCCAGCGGACGTGCTTGTCGCATCCGCAGAGGCGAACAGGCTGGCGAAATCGAAGCCGCCCGCGTTGCCGTACGCGTTCATGGCTCGGCGCAGTTCGGAGGTGGAAGAATCGGACCCGTTCCCGCCGCGCGCCAAGCGCAGCGCTTCGGCATAGCCGGGGATGGCGGCGGCCAGTTCTTCCGAGGAGACCATGCCGTCCTTGTTGGTGTCCAGTTCGTCGTATTCTTCTTCCTCGTCTTCGCCCGATGAGCCAGATGAACCCGACGAGCCAGACGCGCCGCTGACCGCCGAGCCGGAAGCCGCCGCAGCCAGACTGGAGTCGGATTCGGATGACGAGGCCACGCCGTTCTTGATGGCGGAGGACAATTCGTCACCGGTGATCACGCCGTCGCCGTCAAGGTCGTACTGGCTGAACGTGTCGTCATCCAGCCCGGATTCCTCCTGCGTCAGGTCGCCGCTCTGGTCGGAATCGGCAAGGCCCATGATCATGGACGTGAGCGAGGCGTAGGCCTGGGCTGCGGCATCGGTGGAGGCGGAGGCATCCACCGAAAGGGTGCCGTCTTCGCCAATGCTGGCCACGCCCGACTTCAGGGCGTCTTCAAGCTCGAAGCCGGTCACCGTGCCGTCGCCGTCCGTGTCCAGAGCATCGAACGATTCCTGTTCCAGCCCCGATTCCTTCAGCGAAAGCCCGCCGCTGACGTCCTTGTCCAACTGGCCCAGCAGCGATGCGGTCTGTGCGAAGGCAGTGCCTTCCTCGCCGTCCTGCATCATGGCGATGAGCTTGTCGCGGTTGCTGAACAACCCGCTGGCCTGCGTGGTGCCTTCACCGTCGTCGGATCCGCCGAACAGGCTGGTCAGCGACGATGTGGCGCTCTGGGTAATCTGCGACGTCTGGTCGCTGCCCCAGGACGCCAGCAGTTCCTGTAGCGTGGAACTGCTGGAGCTTATTCCCGATATGCTCATGAGTACCTCCTATCGTACCTCATGTGCGCAGCGCCGTGCTCGCCCGCAGCCCGAGGGCAGGAAAAGCATGCCGCACCATGCGGCATGGTGGCGGGAAAGCAAGAATTGCACCAACGGCAAGGCTTGCCGGGTGGTGCGAAAGGGGCAGGGGGGGGGCGCTGGGGGGCAGGCGGGCGTCTGTCCGTATGGCCCGCCGGGGCATGGCGTGGTGGGCCGTAACAAGCCCCCGGCAGGCGTGTGCGTGCATGAGGCAGGGAACCCGTCCCTAGGCTGCGTTCCCGGCTGCCCCCGTGACGTTCGGGGCCGCTTCGGTTGCTGCTGCGTCCGCCAGCACATCGGCGATGTCGCCCACGGCATCGGACGAGGCATCGGTGGAAGTACCTGCGTCACCCGATGCGGAACCACTGGTCGCGGCAACGGCGCCAGTGGTGTCGGTGGTGGTGCCCGTGCTGCCGGTGGGCGCGGTTTCGAACAGGGCGGTCATCAGGCCGCCCATGTTGCCCTCGTACCGTTCCACGGCTTCGCGCGCGGCCATGCCGTAGGCCTTGCGCCCGTAGTTGTTGCGCGCCACGGAACTCAGCGCGTGCAGGGCGCCCATGACGTCCAGCATCTGTTGCAGCGATCCGCCGAATTCATTGGTGGTGACGCTGCCGTCGCCGTCGGTGTCGAGCTGCGCAAAGCGGTTCTGGTCAAGGCCCGATTCCGACTGCGACAGGCTGCCGTTGTCGTCGATGTCCAGGCGCTCCACGATGCGCTGGGCAATGCGCGAGGCCATGGCCCCCACCGTGCCCGCCTGGGTGGACGCGGTGTCGGTGGCTGCTGCCCCGGAGGCGGTGGTTGCCGTGGTGTCCGTGCCGCTATCGGTCGTGTCGGCGTCCTGCGCGGCGGGGGCCGTCAGGCGCACGGCCAGCTTGCCGTCCAGGGTGGCGGCAATGGTGCCCGCCAGCGCGGCGGTGGAAAGCTCGCCCGAAGAGAGCAGTCCGTCGCCGTCGGTGTCCAGGCTGGTGAACACATCGCCCGCAAGGCCGGTTTCCGCGGCGGAGAGCGTGCCGTCACCGTCGGCGTCGCCCTTTTCGATGAGCAGCCCGGCCATGGCTGCCGCCTGTGCCGTCGTTGGTCCTGTTGTCGCGGTGGGCACGGGCGTCTCGTCCGTGCCGGTTTCGGTGCCGGTGCCGGACCGCATCAGGTCCATCAGTTCATCGCGCTTGCTGCGCAGCCCTGCGCGCAACTCGCGGCTGCTGACGGCGCCGTCGCCGTTCTTGTCCAAGGCGGCAAAGGCCGACTCGGACAGTTGTGATTCGGTGGCGGAAAGGCTGCCGTCGTCGTCGGCATCCAGTTCCTCCATCATGGCGCTGGCCAGGCGGGCTGTGGCCCTGCCCACCCCTCTGCCCCTGCCGTGCCACGGGTCCCACCCGCTGCTGGAGATTCCTCCGTGGTTTTCGATGCTCATGCGTCCTCCGTCTGCCCTCCCGGGTCTGCCGGGGCCTGGCCCCGGGTATCAAGCCGCAACACGAACGGCGGCGGAAGGTTTTGCCCGGTCTTCGGGCTGCGCAGGACGAGGCAAGTTTCGTTCCGTGAGCGTTATTTTCCGGCGGCTGGCAAAGGCGGCCCGGCGGGGCTGGTATGATCGGAAGCTCCTTGCCTGGGACGCCGAAAGGCAGGGTGCAAGAACCAGCGTGTCAAAGCGGTGGGCGGTTCGCCCCACGGAATGCGGACGCAGGCATGGGGACGCAGGGTCAGCGGTTGGCAGGTCCGCCATCCCCCGCCGTGGCACCGGGTGGATCGGGAATGTCGGCGGCGCGGGTGGGGAAGGCCCTGTCGATGAGCTTGCCCGGCGATATTCCCATGGCTTCGGCAATGGCAAGGATGTTCAACAGGCACAGATTGCGTTCGCCCCGTTCCACACCGCCGATGTAGGTGCGGTGCAGTTCCACTCTTTCGGCCAGCTGTTCCTGTGACCAGCCAAGCGCTTCGCGAACCTGGCGAATGGTGGTGCCTAGTGCGATAAGGTGCTGTTTTTCTAGAGCAGAGTATCCTGGCATGGCTTCCTCCGGCGGCTGTGGGAATCCATTCAGGTTCTGCGTTGACGACTATAAGTCTACAGACTATAAGTATCGCACGCCAATTTCGATCCCTAAGGCCATGTATGCAAAATGCTATTTCAGGAAGGATTGCGTCGCTATGATTTGTGTGCCTTGTCTGTAAACGCCAGTTTTTGTATTGCTAAGTCTCACCTGTGTTTGTAGTTGGTTATGTGTAGATTTTCTCTCATGTCAGAATGTATTTACATAAGTATTGTTATAGTAGTCTTGGCTTTATTTTTCATGTATTGATTTAGAGATATGGATATCAACCAAATGTATTCTTCATTTTTCAAATCTGTATTAAATTTTTCAAATAATAATCGGATGAATCGGCAAGGACTTTATGATCAAAATTGGTTTTGATTTTTTAAAAATATGTTAAAAATTTATTCATAAATTTATAAATTAAGCGTCAATGGCATTGAATAATTAGTGTAGAAGCTGTTTTGGAGCAAAATTATGACGTTGAAAGCGAAATTGATTTCAAGTTTTGCTGTGCTAATCGTTCTTCTCGCAAGTGTTGGTGGGTACTCATCTATTCAGTTGCGCGAGATATTGGGCGATGTCATGAATCTTACGCAGAACTGGATGCCGAGCATAAAAGCTGTTGGAGATATTCGTGGTAACATCAATGAAGTTAGGCGCCAACAGTTGCAGCACGTCATTGCGCGCGAAGAATCCGACATGGAGGAAATCGAGCGCAGCCTGAAGGCCATCAACGGTCGGCGAATGGCCAACAGTACGATCTACGAGAAGCTGATTACTTCTCCCGAGGAACGTGCGGCATTCCTGGAGTACAATTCGAATTTCGAGCAGTATCTGGCCGGATTGGACAAGCTGATTGTCCTTTCACGCCAGAACCGTACGGAAGAGGCCATGGCCCTGGACAAGAGGGAGCTCAAGCCTGCTTTTGACGCAGCAATTTCCGCCCTGCGCCGATGCGTGGAGATGAATGACAAGGGTTCCAAGGATTCCGGCGATGCAGCCGGTGACCGCGTGTCCACCACCCAGCAGGTCAACATCGCCCTGGTTGTTGTTGCCCTGCTGATCGGCGTGGGGGCCGCCGTGTTCCTGATCCGTTCCACCCTCAACCAGCTTGGGGAAGACCCCGGCTATTTGCAGGGTGTTTCCACAGAGATCGCCGCAGGCAACCTGAACGTGAATTTCCGTTCCGAGCGGCCCTTGTCCGGAGTGTACCAGGCCATGCAGGCCATGGTGGCCACCCTCAAGGGCAAGATTGCCGAGGCCGATGAAAAGACCGTGCTGGCCGAGGCCAAGGAGCGCGAGGCCGTGGCCGCCACAGCGGCGGCGGAAGAAGCCCGCAAGCAGGCGGAAAACGCCAAGCGCGAAGGCATGATCCAGGCCGCCCAGAAACTGGAAGGCGTGGTGGAGGTGGTGTCCTCCGCCTCCGAAGAGCTTTCCGCCCAGATCGAACAGTCCGACCGGGGCGCGGAAGAGCAGTCCAAGCGCGTGGCCGAAACCGCCACCTCCATGGAAGAAATGAACGCCTCTGTGCTGGAAGTTGCCCGCAACGCCGGCACCGCTGCCACCTCGTCCGAAAACGCCCGCAACAGGGCCGAAGCGGGGGCGGACATCGTGAACAACGTGGTGCGCGAAATCTCGCAGGTGCAGCAGCAGTCCATGGACCTGAAGCGCGACATGGAAGACCTGGGCCGCCAGGCCGAGGCCATTGGCCAGATCATGAACGTCATTTCCGACATCGCCGACCAGACCAACCTGCTGGCGCTGAATGCCGCCATCGAGGCGGCCCGCGCCGGTGACGCCGGGCGCGGCTTTGCCGTGGTAGCCGACGAGGTGCGCAAGCTGGCCGAAAAGACCATGCAGGCCACCAGCGAGGTGGGCAGCGCCATCCGGGGCATCCAGCA
The DNA here is from genome assembly GCF_011682075.1 of Nitratidesulfovibrio liaohensis. GTDB lineage: Bacteria > Desulfobacterota > Desulfovibrionia > Desulfovibrionales > Desulfovibrionaceae > Cupidesulfovibrio > Cupidesulfovibrio liaohensis. The sequence continues at coordinate 16,727 of NZ_VSMK01000110.1, read as the reverse complement.
GGGCGCCCAGAAGAACATGGACAACGTGGACCGCTCGGTGCGCGCCATTGAGGAAACCACCCGCCTGGCCCAGGAATCGGGCGCATCGCTGAAGGAAATCGTGGCGCTGGTGGATTCGGCCACCGACCAGGTGCGCGGCATTGCCACGGCGTCGGAGCAGCAGTCCGCCGCCAGCGAAGAGATCAACCGCGCGGTGGAGCAGGTCAGCACCATCTCCGCCGAGACGGCGCAGGCCATGCGCGAGGCGGCCAAGGCGGTGTCCGAACTGTCCAACCAGGCCCAGGTGCTGCGCCGCCTGGTCGAAGAACTGAAGCAGGCGTAAGCGCGCCATGGAAGCCACTCACGAGACCATGGCGTCCGGTGCATCGGGCGTTTCGGGCATATCGGGCCAGTTCCGGTCGGGCGGGGGAGACGGCATGCTGCTGCAACTCGTCACCTTCACCCTGGGCGAAGAGGAATTCGGCGTGGATATCCTGCGGGTGCAGGAGATCATCCGCATGATGCCGGTCACCCGCGTGCCCGCCGCGCCCTTGTTCGTCGAAGGCATCATCAACCTGCGCGGCAAGGTCATTCCCGTCATTGACATGCGGGCGCGCTTCGGGCTGCGGGCCGGGGCGGCGGACGAAAAGACCCGCATCATGGTGGTGGAGATGGAAGGTCGCGTGGCCGGATTCATCGTGGATTCGGTATCGCAGGTGCTGCGCCTGCCCGCTTCCACGGTTGAGGCGCCGCCCGCCGTCATCGAGGGGGGCGGCGCCGACTTCATCCGCGGCGTGGGCAAGTTGGAAGGGCGCCTGTTGCTGCTGCTTGACCTGGACCTGTTGCTGGGCGAAAGCGAAAAGGCGGTACTGGACGGCATCCGATAGGCTGCGCTGCACCAGCGGACCGAGCCGCAGGAACACGACAAAGACTGCTCCGTGGGCGTGCCGCGTGTGACGGCGCGCAACGCGATCCCCCGCCGTGCCCGGACGCGCGGCAACGCCCACGCTGCATGGCGGCCCATCGCCACCCCGCCACCATCCCCGACATGGCGGGTCCCCCCAAGGGTGACGGGCCGTCCGCGAAGGCGGGGGGCATAGGACATGCCCTCCGCCTTCGTTCTTTCAGGGCGATGAAAAACGGCGCGCTTCCCGTGGGAGGCGCGCCGTTCCGTTGCCTAGGGTAGGGGTATCGCCCCGGCCCGCTACACGTCGAACAGCATCTCCAGATCTTCGCGGGTCAGCGACTTCCAGGCCTCCTGGCCGGGGATGATGGCCTCGGCCACGCCGCGCTTCATGTCCTGCAGCTTCAGTATCTTTTCTTCCACCGTGTTTTCGCAGATCAGCTTGTAGCTGAACACCTGGCGGGTCTGGCCGATGCGGTGCGTGCGGTCGGTGGCCTGGCTTTCCACGGCGGGGTTCCACCACGGGTCGTAGTGGATGACGTAGTCGGCGGAGGTCAGGTTCAGGCCAGTTCCGCCCGCCTTCAGCGAAATGAGGAAGATGGGAATCTCGGGCGTGTTGTTGAAGCGGTCCACCTGCTCGAAGCGGTCCTTGCTGGTGCCGTCCAGGTAGCAGAAGGGGATGGCGTTGATCTGCAGCCACGAGCGGATGATGTGCAGCATCTGCACGAACTGCGAGAACACCAGCACCTTGTGGCCTTCCTCCACGATGTCGGTGATCATGTCCTTGAAGGCGTCGAACTTGCCGGAGGGCAGGTTGGTGGTCAGCCCCGGCATGTCCAGTTTCAGCAGGCGCGGGTGGCAGCATATCTGGCGCAGCTTGAGCAGCGCGTCCAGAATGGACATCTGGCTCTTGGCGATGCCCTTCTCGTCCACGTCGGCCATCACCTGCTCCTTCAGCTTGCGGGCAAGGGCGGTGTACAGTTCCGCCTGCTCTTCGGCCAGGGCGCAGTAGTAGGTGTTCTCGATCTTGGGGGGCAGGTCTTTGGCCACCTCGGACTTGGTGCGCCGCAAAATGAACGGGCGCACGCGCGTGCGCAGGTAGTCCAGCGTTTCGCTGTCGCCGTCCTTGATGGGCTTGATGATGCCCCGCTGGAAGGCGTGCTGCGACCCCAGAAAGCCCGGCATCAGGAATTCGAACAGCGACCACAGCTCGAACAGGTTGTTCTCGATGGGCGTGCCCGACAGGCACAGCCGCATGCGGGCGTTGATGCGCCGCACGGAGCGGGCCGTGATGGTGTTGGGGTTCTTGATGTTCTGCGCTTCGTCCAGGATGATCGAGTTGAACTCGTGCTCCTGCAATTCTTCCAGGTCGCGCCGCAACAGGGCGTAGGTGGTGACCACCAGGTCCGATTCGTCGATGCGGCGGAACATGCCCTCGCGCCGGGTGCCGTAGATGATCAGGCGGCGCAGCTCGGGCACGAACTTCTGGGCTTCACGGTCCCAGTTGGGCAGCACCGAGGTGGGCACCACGATCAGGTTGGGCCCCTCGGCCCCGCGTTCCACCATGTGCTGGATGAACGACAGGGTCTGGATGGTCTTGCCGAGGCCCATTTCGTCGGCAAGGATGCCGCCGAAGCCGTATTCGCGCAGGAAGTTGAGGTACGACAGCCCCTGCTGCTGGTAGCCGCGCAACGAGGCAGTAAGCCCCCTGGGCGGATCGATGGGCCGTATCTCGCGGAAGTTGCGGATCTTGTCGCGCAGGCTGTTCCAGAACGGGTCGGTCTGGGCGTCGGGCAGGTCGTCCAGCAGACTGTCCAGCACCGGGGCCTCGAACTGCTGGAACTGCTTCTGCGGCGGCTTTTCCGGGTCCAGCCCAAGGGCCTGCAACTTGTGGGCGATGCGCTTCAGCCACGCTTCGGGCAGGCTGGTGTACGAGCCGTCCTTCAGCTGCACGTAGCGCTTGCCCTGGGCCCAGGCCTTCCAGATCTTGTCGATGGGCACCTTCTGGCCGTCGTATTCCACGGTGATGTCGAGCGAGAACCACTTGTCTTCCTCACTCGTTTCCACCTTGGCCGTGATGATGGGCTGCGACAGGCGCACCTTGTAGCGCGACAGGGCCTTTTCGCCGTACACGCGGTACAGCTCCACAAGCTTGGGATAGGCGTCGAGCAGGAAGTTGATGGCTTCTTCCGGCTCCAGGAACCACATGCGGTTACTGCGCGGCTGAAAACGCATTTCGGCCAGCAGCGCGGTAAGCGACGCCTCTTCTTCCTGGTGGCGGCGGATGAGGCAGGTGTGGCCGTCGATGGTGTAGCTGCCGGTCTGAAAGTCCGGGTTGGGGCCGGGCAGGTAGAATTCGCCGTGCACCGTCTCGTAGATGTTCTGGATTTCCAGGGTCAGCAGGCTGCCTTCCTCGTCCAGGAACAGCTTCGGGTTGTACGTGGCTGGCTGGAAGATGGGTTCCATGTGCTTCAGGAACTCTTCCTGCCCGTACAGGTCGCTGGTGGGCAGCTTGGTCCACACCCGGTCGAGGAATTCGGAAATGTCTTCCTGCGGGATGACCGGGGGCTGGCGCACAAGGTCCTGCACCAGTTGCGAGTTCAGGCTGGTGTGCACGGGGTAGAAGCCCTTGTTCCAGCACACCCACAGCGGCATCTGGCCGTGAAAGGTCACCTCGCTGCCGATGATGGAGAACGGCTGCTTGCCCTCGCGGTGCAGCATCACGTCGAACGACAGCCCGTCGTCGGTGAGTTGCGGCTTCAGCTTCAGGCGCATGGAGGTGCGCTCGATGCGGCAGGGCTGGTCCGTTTCGCCCCAGAACAGGTAGTATTCGTTGCGGATGGCCCACAGGAACCAGGTCAGCAGGCCGTCCGGCACCTCTATGCGGTGGCCGTAGTAGTCCACGATCTGGCCGATCTGCTGCGCCACCTGCGCCAGCTGGGGCGAGAGTTCGCACCAGTCGGGGTTGCGCAGGATCTGTTCCAGCGTGATTTCGTTGTGGACCGTGGACAGGCCCGACTTGTTCTGGCGGCCCCGGAACAGCGAAACCAGGAGGCGCCCCGGTTCGGGGTGAAAGCGGAAGATCAGGTAGTGCTGGCCCGCCTCCGGCTCTATGGCGGTGGAAAAGAAGGCACGGAAATTCTGCCGCCATTCGGTCTTGGGCCGGGCGGGTTCCTCGCCGCCGGGGCGCGTTTCCAGCGACGACAGCATCTTGAGGGCGGTGGCCCCCAAGTGCCTGCACACGCCGGAAAACGAGTCCGGGCAGTTGCAATGGTAGGCGGTGGTGCCTTCACCAAGGTTGATGGACAGCTTGGGCGAATATATCTGGAAGTCTTCCCCCTGGATGCTTCCTTCAACTTCCCAATAGCCGTCGGCCTTCTTCAGGCTCAATTTCTGGACGCCGCCTTCGGCGAGGATGTCCTGCGATCCGTCCAGGATGTATTCCGGGATGGAATCATGGACGAAGTCCTGCAGGAGCGAACGGACGGATTGCTCCTCGTTCAGTTCCATAAGTTCGTGTGCTCCTCTGGAGTCGCAACCGGAGGGGAGGCGCGCATGTCAGTGCGGGCGGGGCGCGCTTCGGATTTGACCCCCCGTACGAAGCGCAATTGACTAGTTTAGTCCAAAATTGCGCCATTATCAATAGCAAGGGCGTTTGCTCACGGCGCTGGACAATGATATCCAACGCGCTCGGGCGGAATCCGGCGCACCACGCGCGGAGATACGCCCATGCTATCGTGAAATCATACCCCATCCACGGGAATAGGCAATAGCCGGAGGCAATCGCATGAACCGCACCGCTCCATCCGCGCCGCACGCCGCACGCGCTGGCCTGTACCTTCTGGCGTTCCTGCTGTGTCTGCTGCTGGTCGCCTGCGGCGATTCCGCCCCCCAGGGCGGCAAGGACGGCGGCAAGAACGGCACCGCCGCCGGGGGCAACGCAACCGCAACCCAGGGAGGCCCGGTCGCCACGCCCGGTGAACCGGTTACCGGCGACAGGATCATCCTCGGCACCATCGGCGAGCCGTCCAACCTGCTGCCGTTCATCGCCTCCGACGCCTCGTCGCACGAGGTCAGCGATCAGATTTTCGTGGCCGCGCTGCGCTACGACAAGGACCTGAACATCGAGAAGTGGGCCGCCGCCTCGTACGAAGTGCTGGAAAACGGCACCCTGCTGCGCTTCACCCTGCGCGACGACATCCGCTGGGAGGACGGCAAGCCCCTGACCGCCGACGACGTGGAGTTCACCTACAAGCTGATGGTGGACCCCAAGACCCCCACCCCCTACGCAGAGGACTACCTGGCCATAAAGGAATTCCGCAAGACGGGGCCGCTGTCGTTCGAGGTGCGCTACGCCAAGCCCTTTGCCCGTTCGCTGATCACCTGGATGCACGGCATCATGCCGAAGCACCTGCTGGAAGGGCAGGACCTGATGAACACGCCCTTCTCGCGCAAGCCCGTGGGCGCCGGGCCATACCGGCTGAAGGAATGGGAGGCGGGCACCCGTCTGACCCTGGAGGCCAGTCCCAGCTATTTCCTGGGCCGCCCGTACATCGACGAGGTGGTCTACCGGGTCATCCCCGACCTTTCCACCATGTTCCTGGAACTGAAGGCCCAGCGCCTGGACATGATGAGTCTGAGCCCGCAACAGTATCTGCACCAGACCAATGGGTCCGAATGGGACATGGCCTGGCGCAAGTTCCAGTACCTGTCCTTTGGCTACAGCTATCTTGGCTACAACCTGGCGTTGCCCATGTTCAAGGATGTGAAGGTGCGCCAGGCGCTTACCTGCGCCATAGACCGCAAGGCGCTGGTGGCCGGGGTGCTGCTGGGGCAGGGCATGCCCACCGTGGGTCCGTACAAGCCGGGCACCTGGGTATACAATGACAAAATTGATGATTATCCGTATGATCCTGCCAAGGCCAGGGAACTGCTGGCCCAGGCAGGCTGGACCGACACCAACGGCGACGGCATCATCGACCGGGAGGGCGCACCCTTCGCGTTCACCATCCTGACCAACCAGGGCAACGACCAGCGCATCAAGGCCGCCACCATCATCCAGAGCCAGCTCAAGGCCGTGGGCATCGACGTGAAGATACGCACGGTGGAGTGGGCGGCCTTCATCAAGGAATTCGTGGACAAGGGGCGCTTCGACGCCGTGCTGCTGGGCTGGAACATCCTGCAAGACCCCGACCTGTACGACGTGTGGCATTCGTCCAAGGCGGTGCCCGGCGGGCTGAACTTCGTGGGGTACAAGAACCCCGAGGTGGACGACCTGCTGGAACGCGCCCGCTCCACCTTCGACCAGGCCGAGCGCAAGAAGCTGTACGACCGGTTCCAGGAAATCCTGCACCGTGATCAGCCGTACTGCTTCCTGTACACGCCGTATTCGCTGCCCATCGTCAGTTCGCGTTTCCAGGGGCTTGAACCCGCTCCGGCGGGGCTGACCCACAACTTCACCCGCTGGTGGACGCCGAAGGAACAGCAGCGGTATCGCATGCAGCAGCAATAGCTTGATTCCGGAGCCTTTTCCGGAAACAGCCCCTCAAGAAGTATATTCAACTTCCTCCACCGCACCCGGCCCCGCCGCCGGGTGCGCGCGATTTCACGGCAGTGACCGGCGGGACCACACAGCCAACTCCGGCCCCGGCGCTATCCTGCCGTGGCCGACGCACACGGGCCAGAACCGCATGATCCGCATCCAGGACGTTCTCGACAAGGTGGCGTCGGTCAACAAGAACGCCGACCTTGCCCTCATACAAAAAGCCTATGTGTACGCGGCCGCCGCGCACGCCGGGCAGACGCGCCTATCGGGCGAGCCGTACCTGTCGCATCCTCTGGCCGTGGCCTACACCCTGGCCGAAATGCGCTTCGACGAGGCGGCCATCGCCGCCGGGCTGCTGCACGACACGGTGGAAGACACCACCGTGAGCATAGAGGACATCGACACCCTGTTCGGCGAAGAAGTGGCCGACGTGGTGGATGGCGTCACCAAGATCAGCCAGATGACCTTCGAGAGCAAGGAAGAGGCCCAGGCCGAGAACATCCGCAAGATGATCCTGGCCATGGCGCACGACATCCGGGTGCTCATCGTCAAGCTGGCAGACCGCCTGCACAACATGCGCACCCTGGGCTTCCAGAAGTCGCACAAGCAGAAGCTGATCGCCCAGGAAACCATGGACATCTACGCCCCGCTGGCCAACCGGCTGGGGTTGCACCGCATCAAGCTGGAACTCGAGGACCTGAGCTTCCGCTACCTGAAGCCCGACGTCTACGCCCAGATCGACGAATGGCTGGACACCAACCAGGTGGTGGAAAGCCATTACATCGAGCGGGTCATCACCCGCATCCGCGAGATACTGGAGAAGAACGAGATCAAGGGCGAGGTGCGCGGGCGCATCAAGCACAAGTACAGCATCTACAAGAAGATGGTGCAGCAGGACCTGACGCTGGACGACATGCACGACATCATCGCCTTCCGGGTGATCGTGGATGACCTGCGCGACTGCTACGCCGTGCTTGGCCTGATGCACGCCCAGTGGAAGCCGGTGCACGGGCGGTTCAAGGACTACATTTCCATGCCCAAGGCCAACGGGTACCGCAGCCTGCACACCACGGTCATCGGGCCGGAAGGCGAGCGCATGGAAATCCAGATCCGCACGGAGGAAATGCACCGCCTGGCGGAACACGGCGTGGCCTCGCACTGGCTGTACAAGGAAGGCGGCCGGGTGAACCCGCGCGACCTCGAGCAGTTCACCTGGCTGCACGAGATTCTGGACCGCCAGAAGATGGAGACCGACTCCAAGGAGTTCATGCAGTCGCTGCGCCTCGACCTGTTCAAGGACGAGGTGTACGTGTTCACCCCGCGCGGCGACGTGAAGGAACTGCCCGAAGGGGCAACCCCCATAGATTTCGCCTATCTGATCCATACCGAGGTGGGCAACCACTGTGCCGGGGCCAAGGTCAACGGCAAGCTGGTGCCGCTGGGCACCGCCCTGAAAAGCGGCGACACCATAGAGGTCATCACCGACAACAGCCGCCGCCCCAGCCGCGACTGGCTGAAGTTCGTCAAGACGGCCAAGGCCCGCAGCCGCATCCAGCACTACATCCGCACCGAGGAGCGCGAACGGTCCATCGCGCTGGGGCGCGAGATGCTGGAAAAGGAAGGGCGGCGCATGGGCATCAACATCGCCAAGGCCCTGCGCGACGGAGACCTGCTGCCCGTGATCAAGGAGCTTTCGCTGGGCAGCGTGGAGGACCTGCTGTCCAACGTGGGCTACGCCCGCTACACCCCCAAGAAGGTGCTGAAGCGCCTGCTGCCCAAGGACGAGGAGGCCGCGGCGGAAGAAGCCGCCAAGGCGGCCGAGGCCAGCGCCGCCAGCGCCGCCACGCGAGAGGCCAACCGCAGGGCGGACAGCGTGAGCATCAAGGGGGTGGACGACATCCTGGTGCGCTTCGCCCGTTGCTGCAACCCGCTGCCGGGCGACCCCATCATCGGCTTCATCAGCCGGGGGCGCGGGGTGACGGTGCATACGTCCGACTGTGCCAACGTGCAGACCATGGAGCCGGAACGGCTCATCTCGGTGTTCTGGGACGGGCAGGAGGACAAGCCCTACCCGGCGCGCATCCACCTGGTGTGCCGCAACGAAAAGGGCGTGCTGGCCCAGATCACCGCGCTGCTGGCCGAAGAGAACGTCAACATCGACTCCGGCAACATGCGCTCCATGGTGGACGGCAAGTCGGAAGTGGACTTCACCGTGGAGGTGCGCGACGTGGCGCACCTGTACCGGGCGCTGGACAAGCTGCGCAAGCTGCCCTCGGTGGTGGAGGTGCTGCGCTCCACCTCGACCATGGAGTAGGGGGAATAAGGGGAGTAGGGGAACAGGGGGAATGCGTACAGAGCGGTGCAGACGGGCTTGTGGCTCCACCAGCCCTGTGTATCGGTGAATTGCACATCGTGCGCGACAAAAGAGGGGCCTCCTTGCGGAGGCCCCTTTTGCTGGCGCTTGTGAGTGGAGAGGCTGGCCGTTTCCCTTGGGTGTATGCCCGCGGCCCCGGCGTGGTTGGAAGTCTTGTCGGGATTGACGGTGTCCTTGTCTTTCCCCTGCGTGCTACGTGCCGAGCAGGTTCAACGCGAGACGGGGCAGCGAGTTGGCCTGCGAAAGCATGGCCACGGCCGATTGGGACAGAATCTGCTGGCGCACAAATTCGGTCATTTCCATCGACACGTCCACGTCCGAGATGCGCGATTCGGCGGCCTGAAGGTTTTCGGCCTGGATCTGCAGGTTGCTGATGGTGTTTTCCAGACGGTTCTGGAGGGCGCCGAGCGAGGCGCGAATCTTGTCCTTGGAGATGATGGCGTTGGTCAGGCCTTCCAGGGCCGCCTGCGCCGCAGACTGGGTGGAAATGGACTTGCCCTTGCCGTCGGCGGCCTGGGCGCCCACACCAAGGGCGGACGCTGTCGCGTTGCCGATCTTGATGTAGTAGTAGTCTTCCGCGCAGTCGTTGGCCGAGCCGAAATGCACCTTGAGCTTGCCGGTGGCTTCGATGCCCGAACCGTCGTGGGCGCCCGAAAGGTGCCCGTTCAGCAGGTGCACGCCGTTGAAGTCGGTGGAATTGGCGATTCGGGTGATTTCCGAGGCCATGGCCTGGTATTCCGAATCGATGATCAGGCGCTGGTCCGAGGTGTAGGTGCCGGTGGCAGCCTGTTCGGCCAGTTCCTTCATGCGGATCAGCTTTTCGTCGATGACGCCCAGGGCGCCGTCGGCGGTCTGGATCAGCGAGATGGCGTCGTTGGCGTTGCGCGCGCCCTGGTTGAGCGACGCGATGTCGGCACGCATCAATTCGCGGATGGCGAGACCGGCGGCGTCGTCGGCAGCGGTGCCCACGCGCAGGCCGGATGAAAGCCGACGCACCGAAGTGGCGAGCTTGCCGTACGACAGGCTCAGGTTGTTGGTGGCGTTCATCGCCATCAAGTTGTGATTGATAACCAGTGACATGACCATTCCTCCTTGAATGTGTCGTCACGACTTCCCTTGCCAAACTGGGGGACGCGGCCTTGCGCCTGTGGCGCTGAAATCACCTCCGGGTGGCCGTAGATTCTCCCCTCCCCACTCGCCGGTCGTATCGGCGCCTATAAAAAACGCTTTAGGGCTGAGCGGGCATTTTTTTCATTTTTTCTTGTCTGTTTTTGTATACTGCTTGAATTGCACATGTTGTTTTTTGCGTTATTTTCTGCATGCGCCGGAGCGGGGAAGGGTGCGGCAGGCGCATGCCAGGTGCACCTGGCGGGGCACGCCGCGCCCATCCGTGCGAACGTTGTGCCGGTTCTGGAACAACTGTTCAATGACGCACCTTGGACGCAAAAAGGCCCGCGCGGCAGGTGCCGAACGGGCCGGATGCGGGCCGGGCCGGATGCGGGCCGGGATGGATGCGGGCCGGGATGGATGCGGGCCGGGATGGATGCGGAGATGTGCCCGGGGGTGGGCCGCGCGAGGCTATTTCAGGAATTCGGCCAGGGCTCCATTGCGTTCCTTGAGCAGGCGCAAGGTCTGTTCCTGTTGGCGCAGGCGGCGCACGGCCCGCAGCGAAAGCCACGCGCCCAGCACCAGCAGGACCAAGTTCAGCACGCCCACCGGCAGCAGGAAATGCAGTACGTCTTCGGTGTCGTAGTAGCGCGAGGTGGCGATGAGAAAGGTGGTCAGCGACATGGGCAAGGCCACGATGGCGATGCCCGTGCGCAATGCGGCCAGCGAGGTGCGTTTTTCCGCCAGGACCAGTTGTGCCTCGTTGATGATGATGGGGGCGGGGGGCGGCGGGCAGGTCGGCTCGTTGTGGTCAGCGGGCGGTGCCGGGGCCACGGCCTGAAAGTCCATTGGGGCTGGCTGGGAGGAGGACGCGGATTGGCCCGTTGGGGCGGTGGGCGACGACACGGCGTGTTCGTCGTTGCGACCGGATTGGCCGGGGCGGGCCGATCGGGTTGATTGGGCTGATTGGGCTGGTTGGGTCATGGTACGTCCGGCGGGTGCAGGCGTGGCGTGTGAAAGGGTGCTGGTCCGGTGGGTGGCAAGGTCAGGAACGGGAGGTCTTGCTCACGCTCACGTCGTACTGGCCGCGCGAGCGCACGACACAGCCCGGTGCGAGCACGATGGCCAGTGCCAGCGCGCAGACCAGCACCAACCGGATCCGGCGCGCCAGCCCGCCGGGTGCCCCGGCCCCGTGGCACAATCCGCAGGACGATGCCGTGATGGTGCCGGACGCGGCTCCAGGCACGGGACCGTGCGTGTATCCAGACGTGCGGGCAAAAGCGGGCAGGGTTGCCATGAAAGACCTCTGGCCGTTGCGGTGATGTTTGCGACCTTTGAATAGTAGCGCGGGCGGAAAAAATGGCAACCCCACGCGCTGCCCGGTCGTGTCGGCCCCCACGGGTCCCCCCCTTGGCTCCCCCCGGTCTCCCTGACGTCCTCCCGCATCACCCTTGCAGGTCCCTCCTGCCGACCCCGTGCCGGCTTCCATGAAGTATCGCAGCCTTCCGGTACTCGGGGGTACGCAACTGGCCGGGGCTGGCCCGCAGGTTCCGGCGGTCCGGTCGGCGGGGAGGGCCTTCGGCGCTCCTAACGACCGGCGTAGCGGATGCGGTAGATGGCCCCGGCATAGTCGTCGGCCACCAGCAGCGAGCCGTCCGGCAGCATCAGCAGGGCTGCGGGCCTTCCCCAGGGGCCTCCTTCGCGCAGCCAGCCTTCGGCAAAGGGTTCGTAGGATACGGCGCGCCCCCCTTCCAGACGCACCAGCGTCACCCGATAGCCGATGCGCGCGGAACGGTTCCACGAGCCGTGCTCCGCAATGAACACCTGGCCGCGATACTCGGCGGGGAACTGCCGTCCGGTGTAGAATGCCATCCCCAGCGAAGCCACGTGCGGCCCCAGGTTGCGGGCCGGAGGCGTGGCGGCGGCGCAGGTGCCAAGGTCTCCGTATTCCGGATCGGCAATGGTGCCGCCGTGGCAGTACGGAAAGCCGAAGTCCAGCCCTGCCACGGGAGCGTGGTTCAGTTCGTCGGGGGGTAGATCGTCACCCAGCCAGTCGCGACCATTGTCGGTGAACCACAGTTCGCGGGTTTCCGGGTGCCAGTCGAACCCCACGGTGTTGCGCACCCCCCGCGCGAACACTTCTTCGCCGGTGCCGTCGGGCCGCATGCGCAGGATGACGCCGTGGCGCGGGCCGGTGCGGCAGATGTTGCAGGGCGCGCCCACGGGCACATACAGCAGGCCGTCCGGCCCGAAGCCCAGCACCTTGGCACCGTGGTGCGTTTCCGACGGCAGGTCGGCGCGCACGACGGTCGGTGACTGCGGCGGGGAGGTCCGGTCGGATGCCGGTGCGGCAAGCCCGGATGGCGCGGCGCCGGTCCCCGCGTGCGCCCATTCTTCCACCCGATCGTAGCGCAGCAGGCGCGACACGGCGGACACGTACAGCGCCCCCTTGTGAAAGGCCACCCCGGCGGGCAGCGTCAGCCCTTCCGCAAGGCGCACCACCCGCAGGGGGCGCAGCGTGTCGTCCAGTGGAAGGGCGTGCACCAGACCCGCACGCATGGACCCCACGAACAGGGTGCGCGTGCCAAGGGCCATCTGCCGGGCGTTGGGCACCCGGGCGTACAGTTCCACCGTGAAACCCGGCGGCAGGCGCAGTTCGCCCAGCGGCAGATCGTCCGGCACGGCCAGCGCGGCAGGGGCCGGGGGCGCCACGGAAAGGGCCACCGTGGCACGCGAAGGGGCAAGGGGGGCATCCGGCTGGGGCGGAACGGAAACAGCGGTGGCGTGAACCGGCAATGCCAGCAGGGCCAGCCACAGTAGCGCGACCACCCGGAAGGGGAAGGCGGGCATTGCGGCGCTGCATCGGGCCGGTTGGTTGACGGCGGCGCGCGGCGCCGATGGGCTGTCGGGCTGGATGCATGATGGGATGGGCACGGTGCGCATGTGGCCTCCCTGCTGTCTCGCTACAGCCTCGCTGCGAGATGAAAGGTGCGGTGCGTGGACGTGATCGGCGGGAAATCCGGCGACAAAGCGCAAAAAAGGAGCGGCCCGGCGCGGGAAACCGGTCGATTGCACCACTGTTGCAGGGCCACGTGGAAATGGCAAGCGGGGCCGCGCCGCGCGGTAATGGAACGCGTGGTGATGGGACGGCGCGTGGCGTGCCCGCGTTGCAGCGGCAGGGCGGCTCGACGTGCGTCAGCGTTGCAGCGGCAGGGGGCGCCACCAGAAGTCGGTGCCCGGCAGGGCCACATAGCCGATGCGCTGATAGAACTTGGTCAGACTGACCAGCGAGCGCCTGGGGTCCACCCCGATGCACTGCGGGCCGATCAGGGCCAGGTCTTCCGGGCGCAGCCAGTCCAGGCAGAACTGCAAGGGGCACGGGCGCAGCAGCGAGGCGCCGCAGTCGGCATGCAGCCACGAGCGTTCCAGCATCTGGCGGGCCAGACCGTAGCCCCGGTAGGCGGGGGCCACCAGCAGCACGTCCACGTAAGAGATGGGCGCGTCGTGGGTGGCGGCCATGGCGAAGCGTACGGCGTCCACGGCCTCGCGCAGGTCGTCGTGGTTCAGCCCGGCCAGTGCGGCCACGCCTTCCAGGTTGTGGTATTCAAGGACAAAGCCTCGCAGCCGGCCCACCACGCGCCCGTTGTGCAGGGCGTCGATGGTGTAGGGGTGGATTTCCGGATCGGCAACGGGTTCTACGGTCAGGTGGGTTACGCAGCTTGCGTGTGTCGGGTGCATGGGGAGGGTGGTTTTGGTTGCGGGCGGCGGATGCCGCGCGGTTTCGGCGTATCAGAGCGCGGCCCGGCCCGCAACAGCAGGATGACGGCAGGACGGTGGCGGATGCGCGCGGGCGCGACACGGGCGCGAACCGGGAGCGAATCGGCGGGAAAGCATCGGGGTGGTGGAGGTGGGGCGACAGCGCGGGGGGCAGGTGATGCTGCCGCACCAAAACGAACGCGCCGGGCAGGCCCGGCGCGTAGGGATGCGATGTGAACGGCGGCGCGGCTAGAACACGCGCTTGGCCCCGGCCCACTGGTTGCACCATGGCTTGGCGTCCAGCTTCGAGATGACGACGCCGTCGGACGAACTGCTGTGGATGAACTTGCCATCCTCCAGATAGATGCCCACGTGGTGGATGCGACGCTTCTTGTTGCGCTTGAAAAACACCAGATCGCCGGTTTGCAGCTGCTCGCGGCGGATGGTGCGCCCTTCCAGAAACTGCGACTGCGAAGTGCGCGGCAGGTCGACGCCCACGTTCTCGTACACCCAGCCGGTAAAGCCGGAGCAGTCGAACCCGGTTTCGCCCGAACCGCCCCGGCGATAGCGGGTGCCCAGCTTGGACATGGCCACGTTGACCAACTGCATGCGGGCGTCGATGGCGCTCATGTCGTCGTCGGCTTCTTCGGCCTTGGGATGGTGTTCGCCGGTTTCATCCATGGCGGCCAGGGCTTCGTCCAGTTCGGCAATGTCGCTGAGAACGCCGTCGGCCATGGTGTCGTCGCCGTCTTCCTCATCCTCGGAAAACCGGGAATCGGAGCCGTCGGAATGGGCGGATGCCTCGTAACGGGAGGCGATTTCGCAGGATGCCCCGGCCCCCTCGTTGGAGGTGGGGGATTCTGCCGTTGCGGCGGGTTGGTGCGCGCCGCTGTTGGTGTGACCGGCCTGGGCAGGCTGGCGGACACAGGCGGGTCCGGCCAGGGTCAGGGCGAGCAGTAGCGGCAAAAGGCGGGCGCAGGCGCTGAAGAGCGGCGACAGTCCGTGTTTTGTCGTCATGTGCATGGCGGCTTCGGGGTGTTGGCGGTGTTGGTGGCTGGGGAGGCGAATGCGCCGGGTGTGGCGCCGTGCCCTGCGTTGCGGGCCTGCGGCCATCCGGCGTGCTGTAGAACAGGATCGGATCAGGTACAAATGTGCGGCTGCGTAACACGTGTGTCTCATGCCGACGTTTCCTTGGTGCCAAGAAAACGACGTTTTGGCAACCCGCTCGTGACGGGGGGCGCAAGATGTCTGCCTGAGTGCGAGTTATTTCTTGAAAAGAAAGTGCGTTGGGCGTGCTTGCGCTGCTCGGCACGCCAGGGGCGCGCCCGCGGAAGGGTGGGGGCGTATGTGCAGCAGATCGTTGCCCTTGTCGCGTTCCACTATGGACAGGTCGTACGCCGCCTGAAGGTTCATCCAGAACGCGGCACTGGTGCCGAAGAAGCGCGAGAGCCGTGCCGCCGTGTCGGCGGTGACGCCACGTCTCTGGTGGACGATATCCGAGATGCGCGTGGCGGGTACGCCAAGGGCAACGGCAAGGGCATGTGGCGTGACGCCCAGAGGGGGCAGAAATTCTTCGCGCAGGATTTCGCCGGGGTGGGTACGGGTGCGCATGGCGGCTTCCTTAAAGGCAATCCACGATTTCGACAGCGTGGGCTGTTCCGTCTCGCCAGACGAAGCAGATGCGCCATTGGTCGTTGATCCGTATGCTGTGCTGCCCTTGCCGGTCGCCTTTGAGTGCCTCGAGGGGGTTGGCGGGCGGTATGCGCAGGTCGTCAAGGCAGGCGGCGGCGTCGAGCATGCCGAGCTTGCGCAGGGCGACGCTGGCGAAAGCGGTGAATCTGCGGGTTGGTGCCCCTTCAAAGAGAGCCTGTGTTTCCTTGCACTTGAATGGCGAGATCATTATCCGCTCAGCGTTTACCGCTTAACGGTAAGCTGGGCTGTGTGGCCCGGCCTGTCAATCCTGAGTACTCGCGCGCGTACAAGTGCCAAGCGGGTTGCGCCGCCGTGTCAAACGTCGCGCGCATACAGCGCCACAACGAAAAAGGGCTTGTGGCGGTAACCACAAGCCCTTCGACCATTCTGGTCGGGATGAGAGGATTCGAACCTCCGGCCTCAGCGTCCCGAACGCTGCGCTCTAGCCAAGCTGAGCCACATCCCGTCGAGGAAGAGGTGTTTAGCGCGGGTGGATGGGAATGGCAAGCGTTTTTATGGGCGGTTGTCAAAAAGAGTGCGTTCACCTATTGTACATACGGCCAAGTTTGCTGGCGGTTTCGTGGCCCAGAGGCGCGTTGCTCGGGCGTATCGCCCCGAACGTGTCATCACGGAGCGTTTCATTCCGGAGCGCATCGACAGGGTCGCATCGCCCCCGTCGCGTAACCGCCTAACCGCGTAGCCGCGCAGTCCCGGCGCACGCCGGGCATCGCCTGCCAGCCTGGCCCATGGTACGGAGAGCCATTGCACATCGCACGCGAGTTCCGGGGCCGGAACATTCGTTCCGGTAGAGGGAGGAACCCGACCCCCGGACGTTCTTTAGGAGACTCGAGTGATCACGGTTGTCGTTGTCGATGATTCCGCCTTCATGCGCAAGGCGCTTTCCAGCATGCTCGAAAAAGATCCCGAAATCAGCGTGGTGGCCGTTGGCCGCGACGGTGAGGAAGGGCTTGAACTGGTGCGCAAGCACAACCCCGACGTGGTGACCCTGGACATCGAAATGCCGCGCATGGACGGGTTGACCGCGTTGCGCCGCATCATGATGGAGATGCCCCGCCCGGTGCTGATGGTCAGTTCGCTGACCACAGAAGGGGCGGAGTCCACCCTCAAGGCCCTGGAACTGGGCGCCGTGGACTTCATTCCCAAGCAGCTGTCCAAGGTTTCGCTGGATATCGTACGCATAGAGGATGAACTGCGCGAAAAGGTGAAGGAAATTTCGCGCCGCAAGTTTCTGCGCACCCCCCGCTCTCTGCGCGCCCCCCGCCCCGTGGGCGACGGGGGCGCTTTCACGTCTTCGTCCACGGGTGGGGCGGGTTCCGCAGGGGCTGCGGGCGCTGGCGGCGACGGCCCGC
>NZ_VSMK01000098.1 GCF_011682075.1 Nitratidesulfovibrio liaohensis | reverse complement strand
CCCGCCGTGGGACGCGGCTCGGCCCCGTCCGGCACGGAGATGCCGGACCCACCAGGGACCTGGGCCGTACCGGATGCGGAAGGCGCATCGGGGGCGGGCGCGGGCCGCAGGCGGCAGGTGAAATGGAACGAGCTGCCCACACCCGGCGTGCTGCGCGCCCAGATGCTGCCGCCCATCATGCCCACCAACTGGCGACAGATGGACAGGCCAAGGCCCGAACCGCCATACGTGGCTCCGGTATCGTCGGACGCTTGGGCGTACAGTTCGAAAATGGATTCCAGCCGGTCCTCGGCGATGCCGATGCCGGTATCGCGCACGGTGAACAGCAGGGTGGCCCCCCCCGGCTCGCCGGGGGGAAACAGTGACTCGAACAGGCTCGGCGGCGAGGGCACCGGCGCGACCTCCACGGAAACCACGCCCGCATGGGTGAACTTCACCGCGTTGCCCACCAGGTTGGCCAGCACCTGGGTCAGCCGCACCTGGTCGCCCGCCAGCACGGGAGGTATCTCCGGCGCCACCCGCCACGACAGGGCCAGACCGCGCCGTGCCGCCTCCGACTGCACCGAGCGCATCACCTTGCGCACCACGGCGGCGGGCTCGAAGGGGCGTTCCACCAGGCGAATCTGCCGTGCCTCCAGCCGCGAGAAGTCCAGCACGTCGTTGAGCAGGGCCAGCAGCGTCTCCGCCGATTCCAGCACGGTGATCAGATGGTCGCGCTGTTCCTCGTCCTCTGCCGATTCCAGCGCAAGGTCGGTCATGCCCAGGATGCCGTTGAGCGAATTGCGTATCTCGTGGCTCATGCCCGCCAGAAAGGCGCTTTTGGCGATGCTGGCGTTCTCGGCGGTGCGCCGGGCCTCGTCCAGGTCACGCACGGCCCGGTGCTTCAACAGGGCCACTTCGATGGTGGAATGCAGTTCGCGCTCTTCGAAGGGCTTCACCAGAAAGCCGAACGGGCCGCAGGCCTTGGCCCGCTCCAGGGTGGCCGCATCGGAAAAGGCCGTCAGGAACACCACGGGCACCCCGTACTGCCCGGCGATGCGCCCAGCCGCCTCTATGCCGTCCATGGGACCGCGCAGGCGGATGTCCATCAGCACGAGGTCGGGCCGCAACTCCCCCGCCATGCGCACGGCCTCTTCCCCGTCGGCGGCCATGGCGGGCACGGCATACCCCAGGCGTTCCAGGGTACGACGGATGTCCAGCGCCACGATCTGCTCGTCATCGACGATGACCACTGAAGGGCGGCCCGAATCCGGAAGAGGTTGCTGTTGCGTCATGGTCACTGTCCGCGACGGTGAGGCTTTTGTGACGGGACCTGGGGGAAGGCACGGTGACGACGATCACACCGGGCATACCGGGCACATATACAGCAGTACATGACGCGTTTCTGCATTCAACGCAAGGCATCCGGTGTGCGACGCACCCTACCCGTACCGGTTTTCCCCCATTCCGGGACAAAAACAAGAGCCGCGCCGCTTTCGCGGCACGGCCCTTTCGGAGTTGCCTTGTCATGTTTCTTTCAGCGGGTCTCGCGTCACCGCCGGCTGAAACAATCAGAAGCGTTGCAGCACCCAGGCCACCCGCCCCACTATGCGTTCCGCATGTTTGTCCACGGGCAGATATTGTTCGGGGTGCGCGGGATTTTCGGACCGCAGCACGAAGCGGGCCTTTTCCGCATCGAGAAAGATGCGCTTCAGTGCCACGCCCTCGTAAGGAACGTACACACCGTACAGTTCGCCGGACACCACGTTCTTCTGGGCCGTATCTATGCCCACATAGGCACCCTTGCGCACCAGCGGTTCCATGCTCGAAGCATCCATGCGCACCACCTGCACCGAAGGGCCGGAGTACGACTGCGGCACGGACAGTTTGCCAATGGCCTTCAACGGACCGCCGCCCTGTTCGGTGACCTCGCAATGCATGGAATGCACCGTCACCACGCTGCTCTTGGCATCCGGGTCACCGTAGCGGGCCGGGTCTTCCAGCACCATGCCCGCTGCGGGGGCGTCCAGGGGTTGGTAGCCCTGCTCGGTGCGCAGATACATGGGGCCAGAGGCCTTCTTGAGCCAGTCGGGGTTCAGGCCGAACTTCTCGAACAGCTTCATGTACCAGTCGGAGGGCACCGAATTGCGGCGTTTGGCGTCGGAAATGCTGGACTGCCGGATGTCTAGCACCTCGGCAAGCTCCACCTGCGTACGCGTATTGGTGGCCAGCTTGATGCGTTCAAAAACTTCTTCAAAGGTGGACACGGTGTTCTCCCATTCAAGAATTACGGCCCCACGGCCGCGACCCGGCGCGTCGGAAACCGGTCCCCGGTGCGTGCACGCTCCGCTTTCTGGATGATTGCGGTTCGCCTTTGCAGTGCTGCCTCGCACAGAGCGAGCGACACGTCAATGCCATGATGCGGGCGCTCGCCATCATATGACGGCACCACATCGGCAACGTTGCGTCGCTCACTGCTGCCCGCATTCCGGGTCGTTACGTCCCATAGTGATACAAGAACGGTGCCACCAACAGATAGAGTCCATGATTTCCGGGGGTAGCACCCTGTATAGCGCAACGCGCTTTCCGGTATCAGGGCAACGGCGCGTAACATGTTACACTGCGATCACGCAAAAAACGTAACAATGTTACACTATCGCCCTTGGAACTGTTTCAGGAACGGGTCACTTGGGGTAAGAATGATGCGCGTGTTGTCGCGGAACACCTTGCGGTAGGCATCCAGACTACGCTGGAAGTCGTAGAACTCCGGCGACTGCGAAAGCGCCTCGGAGAATATCCGAGCGGCGTCGGCATCGCCTTCGCCCCGCAATATCTCGGACTTGCGGGTGGCCTCGGCCATCAGCACGGTACGCTCGCGGTCGGCGGTAGAGCGAATCTTGGTCGACTCCTCCTGGCCTTCCGAGCGGTACTGCTTGGCCTGACGCTCGCGCTCTGCGCGCATGCGCCCGAAGATGGCGCGCTGGTTCTCCGTGGGCAGGTCGGTGCGCTTGATGCGCACGTCGATGATTTCCATGCCGTACTCGCGCAGCAGTTCCGAGGTGCGGGCCGTCACCGCGCCCATGATCTCGGCCCGCTTGGACGAGACCACCTCGGTCAGGGTGTTGCGCCCCACGAAGACGCGCAACTGCGAATACACGGTGTCGTCCAGGCGGGCCTGGGCGCCGGGAATGGTGCGCACGGTGCGATAGAAGGTCAGCGGGTCGGTGATGCGCCAGCGGGCGTAGTTGTCCAGCACGATGGCCTTCTTGTCGCTGGTCAGGGCCTCGGCGGAGCGGGCGTCGTAATCCAGGATGCGCGCGTCGAAATACACCACGTTCTGGATGAACGGCAGCTTGAAGTGCAGGCCAGGCAGCACCACGCCGCCCACGGGCTCGCCCAGTTGCAGCACGATGGCCTTCTGGGTCTGGTGCACGCTGTACATGCACTGGCTGCCCATGACCAGCAGCGCGGCAAGGGCGATGAGTACGGTTATGGTACGGCGTTCCATGCTATTCGCTCCCCTTGCGGGCCGCGCCCGCGTCGCCACGGGGCCGCGCCCCGTCCAGCGGCAGGTAGGGCAGCATGCGCGCCCCCGCCTCGCCGGGGATGACGATCTTTTCCATGCCGGGCGCGGAAAGCACCTCTTCCATGGCTTCCAGGTACAGGCGCTTGCGGGTCACGTCCTTGGCCTTGTTGTATTCCTTCAGCACGGCCATGAAGCGGCTGGCCTGGCCTTCCGCCTCGCGCACGCGGGCCTGCCGGTACGCTTCGGCCTGGTTGATCACCTCTGCGGCAAGGCCGCGGGTGCGGGGAAGAATCTCGTTCTGGTAGGCCTCTGCCTCGTTGATGATGCGGCTCTTGTCCTCTCGGGCACTGGCCACGTCCTTGAAGGCATCGATGACCTCTTTCGGCGGATGCACGTCCTGCATCTGCACGGCCAGCACGCGCACGCCCACCTGGTAGATGTCCAGGATGTCCTGCAACAGCGTGAGGGTCTCGTTCTGGATGAGCTGCTTGCCGTCGGTAAGCGCTGCGTCGATGCGGCTGTTGCCGATGACCTCGCGCATGGCTGCCTCGCCAGCGCTGCGCACCACTGCGGAAGGATTGGTGACGTTGAACAGGTACTGGACGGGGTCCTTGATCTGGAACTGGATGCTGAACTGCACGTTGACGATGTTTTCGTCACCCGTGAGCATGGCGGCTTCCTCGGGCACGATGCGCCCGCCCCCCTGCTGGAAGGACGCACCCTGCGTCAGCGAGCGGAAGCCCACCTCGGCGCGCTGCACCTGAGTCACCTTGGGGGTGTACACCGATTCCACGGGGAACGGCAGATGGTAGTGGGGGCCGGATTCCACGGTGCGGTCGTAGCGGCCGAAGCGCAACACCACCCCCAGTTCGTCCGGTTCGACGATGTAGATGCCCGACGCCGCCCACAACAGGACGAAGACGAGCGCCACCACCTTCCCCGCGGGGAAGGGGTATTCGCGGAACTTGCGGAAGGTCTCGCCGAGCTTCTCGAAGTCCGGTCCGGAGGGGTCATCCCAACCGCCGGGGCCACCGGGGCCACCAGAGCCGCCGGAGCCACCATCGTCCCCGTCGCCGGAGCCGCCGGAACCGCCGGAACCTCCGCGCCACCCGGAGTGCCGCTGCCGTTTTTCTTGCAGTTTTTCCCAATCCCAGTTCATAATACCTCAAAAATAGGGCAGATGTGGAGTGCGGTCAAGGCATGACGCCGATTTGCCGACCCACCCCGCCTGCCGGAGCAGCCATGAAACCGATTTCCGACCGCCCGTTCCGGGCCTATGACATCCGCGGCATCGTCGATGCCGACTTCGACGCCGAATGGGTGGAGCGCCTGGGGCGCGCCTGCGGCACCTACCTGCTGGAACGCGGCATCAACGGCGCCGTGGTGGGCCACGATTGCCGCCACAGCTCCCCCGCCTACCACGACGCACTCACCGCCGGGCTCATCGCCTGCGGCATCGACGTGGTCAGCGTGGGCATGGTGCCCACCCCTTTGCTGTACTTTGCCGTGCGCCACCTGGACCGCCAGGGCGGCATCATGATCACCGCCAGCCACAATCCACCGGAATACAACGGTTTCAAGGTGTGGGCCGGGGCGACCACCATCCACACCACCGAAATACGGCGCATCTACGAGATATTCGCCGCCGGGCGCTTTGCCTCGGGCAAGGGCGTGGGTTGCACCATGGACATCGTGCCTGCCTACATGGAAGCCGTGACGCAACGGGTGCAGCTGGCACCGCGCGCCCGCGGCCCCCTGAAGGTGGTGGTGGACGGCGGCAACGGCGCGGGCGGCGAGCTGTGCGCCGACCTGCTGCGCCGCCTGGGTGCGGACGTCATCGACCAGTACTGCGACCCGGACGGGGCCTTTCCCAACCACCACCC
Source organism: Nitratidesulfovibrio liaohensis (assembly GCF_011682075.1). Classification (GTDB taxonomy): domain Bacteria; phylum Desulfobacterota; class Desulfovibrionia; order Desulfovibrionales; family Desulfovibrionaceae; genus Cupidesulfovibrio; species Cupidesulfovibrio liaohensis. Next base: position 1,380 of record NZ_VSMK01000098.1, on the reverse strand, counting down.
CGACCCGGTGGTGGAAGCCAACATGCGCGACCTGATCGCCCGCGTGGCCAGCGAAGGCGCGGACCTGGGCATAGGCCTGGACGGCGACGCCGACCGGCTGGGCGCGGTGGACGCGCAGGGCCGCCTGCTGTTCGGCGACGAGTTGCTCTCCCTCTTCGCGCGCGATCTGCTGGCCCGCGTGCCCGGCGGCGAGGTGATGGCCGACGTGAAGTGTTCGCACCGCCTGTTCCGCGACATAGAGGCCCACGGCGGCAAGCCCACCATGTGGATCACCGGCCATTCGGTGATGAAGGCCCGCATGCTGGAGGTGGGCGCGCCGCTGGCGGGCGAGATGAGCGGTCACATGTTCTTCAACGAGGGGTGGTACGGCTTCGACGACGCCATCTACGCCGCCGCCCTGCTGCTGCGCATCCTGTCAGCGTCCGACGTGCCGCTGACGGCGCTGCCCGGCTGGCCGCCCTCGCACGCCACCCCGGAACTGCACATGGCCTGTCCGGACGAGGTGAAGTTTGCCGTGGTGCGCCGCGCGCAGGAGCACTTCCGCGCGCTGTACGACGTCAACGAGATCGACGGCGCGCGCATCACCTGGCCCGACGGCTGGGCACTGGTGCGCGCCTCGAACACCCAGCCGGTGCTGGTGCTGCGCTTCGAGGCTGAAACGCCGGAGCGCCTGGCCGAAATCCGCGCCCTGGTGGAAACGCCGCTCGCTGCCTGGATAGCCGAGGCCCGCGCGGCCAGAGACGCCACGGCATAGCCCCGCCGCAAACGCCCGGCGCACCCGTGCCCGCATGCCGCCTGCATGGGGGGAGTGCCGGGGGAGACGCATCATGAAAATACTCAAGGCCAGCCGCATGGAACGCTGCATCGGCTGCCACGGCTGTTCGCTTGCCTGCGCGCGCCTGGTCCACAAGCGCCTGTCGTGGGCCACGGCGGGCATCCGCATTACATCTGCCGGGGGGCTTTCCACAGGGTTCGAGGCACGCCTCTGCCTGGCCTGCAACCCCGCCCCCTGCGCCCTGGCCTGCCCCACCGGGGCCTATGCCCAGCGCAAGGGCGGCGGGGTGAAGGTAAACCGCGACCTGTGCATCCGGTGCGGCAACTGCGCCGCCGCCTGTCCGGTGGACGCCATTCACCTGGACGGCGAAACCGGGCTGCCCTACGTGTGCATCCACTGCGGGCGCTGCGTGCCCTTCTGCCCGCATGCGTGCATAGAACTGGCCGATCTGCCGGACACGCCGGACTCCACGGATACGCCGGACACTGCGGATGCGCCGGGCGCACCGGAGCAGGCCACTCCGGACGGAACGCCGGATGCACCCGCCCCCGAGGCCGGTGCCGACGCCGCAAGGGAGGCCCGCCATGCCCGCTAGCGCCACCGCC
>NZ_VSMK01000097.1 GCF_011682075.1 Nitratidesulfovibrio liaohensis | reverse complement strand
GTGGTCATGGTGGTGCGCGACGCCGCCGAACTTGCCGAGGCCCGCGCCCTGACCACGCTGTTCTCGCCCGAGCTTTCCGGCACGGACCCGGCAGTGACCCAGGCCCGCTGGGACGCGCAGTGGATCGTCTTTCCGCAACACCCCGCAGGCACGCGCGGGCGCGGGGCGTGGGCCGCGCGCATGGCCAGCCTGTATGCCCTGAGCCGCCGCGAGCATCCGCGCGGTATCATCATATCGGTGGACAACCTGCTGCCCAAGCTGCCACCGGTGGACATCTTCGAGCATCACGAACTGCGGCTGGCCCGTGGCGAGGACATGTCGCCCGAACTGGTGCTGGACCAGGCCATCGACTGGGGCTTCGAGCGCGCCCAGATGGTCAGCCGCCCCGGCGAGGCGGCCCGGCGCGGCGACATCCTGGACATCTTTCCCCCCGGCTACGAAAAGCCGCTGCGCCTCGAGTTCTTTGGCGATACGCTGGAAGACATCCGCCTGTTCGACGCCACCAGCCAGCGTTCGCTGGCCAGCCTGGACGAATTTCGTCTGCTGCCCGTGGCCCCGGTCGTGGGCTGCCGCGAATACCGCGAGGCCGCCGCCCGCCGCTGGAAGCAGTTGCGCAAGGACGGCGTCATCGACGGCGAGCAGGCCGCCGCCCTTGCCCGCATGGCCGAGGGCGAGGTCACCGGCCTGCTGCCCGGAGCCTGGTACGAGAACGCCACCTGGATGGAAGACTGGCTGCCGCGCGATGCCGTGTGGCTGCTGCCCGACCGGGCCGACCTGTCCACCGCGCTGGAGGCCGCCCGCACCAACTGGGAAGCCCTGCTGGACCGCCAGTACGATGAACACCGCCTGCGCCAGCCGCGCACCCTCGTGCTGCGCGACGCGGACGAGGCGCAGGCCGCCTGGCGTGGCCGGTCCGTGGTCCATTTCGAACGGCTGGTCATGGGCGTGGAGCGCACCGGCGTGGACTTGCCGGAACGGCGGCTGCACGCCTTCCGCGACCTGTTCGCCGCAGCGTCCCCGGCGTCCGCCATTCCGGTGGACGAAGACCGCCCCTGGCAGCGGCTGGTGACGGCCCTGCGCCAGTGGACCTCGGAACGGCGCCAGGTGGTGCTCAGCTTTGCCAGCGACCGCAGCCGCCGCAAGTTCCTGAAGCTGGCGGAACAGGACGGCGTGCGCCCGAACCTGCGCTATTCCCCGGCGGACCGGGGCCTGTACGCGTTGGTGGCGCCGTTCCGCGCGGGCATCGACCTTGCGTGGGACAATGTTCTGGTCATCGGCGAGGACGTGCTGCAACCCAAGGCCGACCGCCAGCCCCGCGTGCCCACCGGGGCCTTCCTGGGGCTGGACAAGTACGACGACCTTTCGCCCGGCGATCTGCTGGTGCACCGCGACTACGGCGTGGGGCGCTTTGGCGGGCTGCACCGCATGGACCTTGGCGGGGTGGCCAACGATTTTCTGCTGCTGGAGTACGCGGGCGAGGACCGGCTGTACCTGCCTGTGGACCGCCTGTCGCTCATCCAGCGGTTCAAGGGAGGGGACGATTCCGTCCCGTCGCTGGACAAGCTGGGCGGATCCGGCTGGCGGGCCAGCAAGGACAAGGCCCGCAAGGCCATTGAGAAGATCGCCGCCGACCTCGTTCAGATGTACGCCTACCGCAAGGTGGCCAAGGGCTATCGCTACGGCCCGCTGGGAGAACTGTACCGCGAGTTCGAGGCGTCTTTCGGCTTCGAGGAAACCCCGGACCAGGCCCGGGCAATCCAGGACGTGCTGGACGACATGGAAAAGCCGGAACCCATGGACCGCCTGGTGTGCGGCGACGTGGGTTTCGGCAAGACCGAGGTGGCCCTGCGCGCGGCCTTCCGCGCCGCCGCCGAAGGCCGTCAGGTGGCCCTGCTGTGCCCCACCACGGTGCTGGCGGAACAGCACTACCAGACCTTCCGCAGCCGTCTGGCCGGGTTCCCGGTCAACGTGGGCATGCTGAGCCGCTTCGTCTCGCGGCAGAAGCAGAAGGAAGTGCTGCAGGCCGCTGCGCGCGGGCAGATCGACATTCTCATCGGCACTCACCGCCTGCTCTCCGACGACGTGCAACTGCCCAACCTGGGCCTGCTGGTGCTGGACGAGGAGCAGCGTTTCGGCGTGCGCCACAAGGAAAAGCTGAAGAAGTTCCGCAAGAACGTGGACGCCCTGACCCTGACGGCCACGCCCATTCCGCGCACCTTGCAGCTGTCCATGTCGGGCATCCGCGAACTGTCGGTCATCGAGACCGCGCCGCCGGAGCGCAAGCCCGTGGCCACCGCGCTCATCGAGCGCGACCAGAACGCCCTGCGCCAGATCCTGGAGCGCGAAATCGCCCGCGAAGGGCAGGTGTTCTGGGTGCACAACCGCGTGCAGGGGCTGGAGCGGGTGGCGGAATTCGTGCGCGGGCTGGTGCCCACGGCGCGGGTGGGCATGGCCCATGGCCAGATGGGCGAACGCGAGCTGGAAGACACCATGCACAAGTTCTGGCACGGCGAGCTTGATGTGCTGGTGTGCACGGCCATCGTGGAATCTGGCCTGGATTTTCCGCGCGCCAACACCCTCATCGTGGACCAGGCCCAGATGTTCGGGCTGGGGCAGCTGTACCAGCTGCGCGGCCGGGTGGGGCGGTCCGACCGGCAGGCCTATGCCGTCTTCGTGGTGTCCGACGCCGAACGCCTGCCCGAACAGGCCCGCCAGCGCATGCGCATCATCCTTGAACTGGACTACCTGGGCGCCGGGTTCCAGGTGGCCATGGAAGATTTGCGCCTGCGCGGCGCCGGGAACATCCTGGGCGAGGTACAGTCCGGCCACATGACCCGCCTTGGCCTCGACCTGTATCTGGAGATGCTGGAAGAGGAAGTGGCCCGGCTGAAGGGCGACCCCCCGCGTGAATCGGTGGAGCCGGAACTGAATATCGGGCTTGCCGCGCACATTCCCGAAACGTACATTGGCGATGCCCGCGAACGGCTGAAGTTCTACAAGGCCCTGTCCTCCGCGCCGGACGCCGCCACGTTGCAGGACGTGGAGATGGAACTGCGCGACCGCTTCGGCCCCTGCCCGCCGGAGTTGCGCAACTTCCTTGCCGTGCTGGTGCTGAAGCGCTTCCTGGCGACCTTGCAGGTGGTGCGGGCAGACATCCACCCCGAGCGGTTGCGGCTGGTCTGGGACGAACGCCAGACCGCCATCGCGCCGGAACGGCTGGTGGCATGGGTGGCGGCCCGGCAGGGCAGGGCGCGGCTGGTGCCCCCGTCCACGCTGGAAGTGCGCCTGGAGGTCGTGCCCGGTTCCGCCGCCGAGGCGGAAGGCGACCTTGGTGCGCGGCTGGACACCATCCGCACCGAACTGGCGGCATTGGCCGCCGTGCCCGGCCCCGTGCCTGGCGTGTAGCAGGCCGGAGCCGTCCGGACCCGGTTCCATCCCGTCATCACAACCGGAGAGCAGACCTGTCCATGGTTCCTTCACCGTCCTCGCCCTTCCGCATGACGTCGCCGTCTGGCCGCATGCCGTCGCGTTTTCGCACGGGCCACCGTCCGTTCCGTGGCGCACGGGCCGTCCTGACGCTGTGGGCCATGTTGCTGGCATTGCTGTTGTCCGGCTGCGGTGAAGCCCCCCTGCCCGAAGGCGTGGTGGCCACGGTCAACGAGCAGCCCATCACGCTGCGCACGCTGGAGGCGGTGCACGACATGAGCAGCATGAGCTGGTCCGGTCATGCCCCTTCGGTGGAGCAGTTGCAGGCCCAGTACGGCGGGGTGCTGTCCGACCTCATCGTGCAGGAGTTGGTGGCGCAGGCGCTGGCGCGGGAGAACATCGCGGTCACCGACGCGGAAGTGGCCGAGGCCGAGGCCGAGGTGCGCGCCGACTACCCGGCGGGCGAATTCGAAAAGTCGCTGGTCGAGGAATACATAGACCTGGACCTGTGGCGTTCGCGCCTGCGCGCCCGCATCGCCATGCAGAAGTTCATGCGCCTCATCCTGCGGCCCACCATCAGCATTCCCCTTGAAGAGGTCGAAGCCTATTACGCCGCGCACCGGCAGGACTACCGGCTGCCGCGCCGGGTCCAGTTCCTGGTGGTGGCCGGGCCGGACAAGGCCGCCGTGGACAAGGCCCGCGCCCTGTCGTTGGGCGGTGCGAAACCCGCAGACGTGGAGGCCGCCCAGCCTTCGGTGACCGTGCGCGAGGTGAAAATGCGCCGTGACCGCCTGCCCGCCTTGTGGAGCAAGGAACTGGCTGGGCTGGCGCCCCGGCAGGCCTCTGCGGTGAAGCAGGGCGAATGGGGCTACCAGTCGTTTTTGCTGGTGGGCGAGATTGCCGAGAAGCAACTGGAGCTTTCCCACGCCTACCCGCTGGTGGAGCGGGTGCTGCTGGAACGCAAGATGGACGAGGCCTACGCCCGCTGGATGGATGCGGAACTGCGCACCGCGCGGATCAGGGTGTCCGCCCACCTGCTGCCCGAAGCGCGCGACGCCGGAAAGGGTGAGGCGACTCCGGGCAGCAATGCCACCGGCATGCCCGGTATGTCGGGCACGCAGGGCCAGCCCGGCCAGGAGCCTTCCGCCCCGGGTGCGCAGATGATGCAGCCGCAAGAGATTCTGGACGAGGGTGAGCCCGTGGACGGGGCCGCGCCTGGGGCGGAACTGGATGCGGCGCCCCCCGCCGAATACGGCAAGGGACCGCAGAGCGCACCGGCAAACGGTACGCAACGCAAGACAAAGGCGAAATAATACGAATTGTTGCAGTTGATTGCATAAACGGGAAAAAGGTATTACATGCCGGGCTTGCCATGGTCGAACCGGTCGTGCTGGCCCATGATGGCCATGCGCGCCCGGTGACATCAGGCCACCGGACGGCTCCGGCTGAACCGTGTTGGTCTGGCTGGATTGGCCAGAAACGGGCCTGTAGCATCAGCCTTACTGCATCCGTATGTTTGCAACGGTTGTCCGTCCGCCCCGGCGGTCTCATGGCAACCCCGTGCCGGTGCCGATTCCGGTCGTCCCCAACCACCAAACAGGAGTGCCCCTTGCGTCCGCTGCTCCGCACCTTCCGCCTTGCCGCCCCCGTTTTTCTCGTCAGCCTTGTTTGCCTGGCAGCCGTGGCTGTTGTGGCGCCGAAGGCCGAACAGATCAACAAGATCGCTGCCGTGGTCAACGGCGAAATGATAACGTTCTTCGACGTTCAGGCCCAGGCCACCCCCGAACTGATGCGCCTTGGCCTTGACCGCAACAACCCTGCCCAGCAGGAGGCGGTGCGCAAGGTGCACCTGCAGGTGCTCGATTCCATGATCTCCGACATCCTGATGAACCAGGAGGCGGAGCGCTGGAAGATCACCGTGCAGGACAGCGAAGTGGACAACGAACTGCGCAAGTTCGTACAGCGCAGCCAGCTTTCGCAGCAGGAATTCGAGCGCCAGCTGACGCAGCAGGGCCTGTCCATGGACGTCATGCGCGACCGCGTGCGCAAGGGCATTCTGCGTCACCGCCTGCTCACGCTGATGATCGCCCGCAAGATCGTGATCACCCAGGAAGACGTCAAGAAGTACTACGAGGCGCACAAGTCGCAGTTCGTCACGGACCGCACTGTGCGCCTTGGCCTCGTCATCTTTGCCCCCACCGCCAACGCGGATGCGCTGGCCGACAAGGTGCGCACGGGTCAGATGACCTTCGAGCAGCTGGCCGCCACCGAGTCCATCGGTCCCAATCCCGGCTCCGGCGGCGACATCGGCACCCTGAAGTGGACCGATCTTGCCCCGGCCTGGAAGGAAGCCCTGGACGGCCTGAAGGCGGGTGAGACGAGCAAGGTCATACTGGTGGAAGGCCGCAAGGCCATGCTCAAGCTGATGCAAGTCACCACGGGGCGTTCGCAGTCGATAGAGGAGGCCACCCCCGAGATCGAGAACATCCTGCGCGAACCCAAGCTGCAAGAGCGCTTCACCGAGTACACCAAGCAACTGCACGACAAAGCCGTCATCGACATTCGCATCTAGATTCCGCTCGCGTCCCGACCGGTGCGTGCGGCCCGGTCGGGACGCATTGCCGCAGGTTGACCCAGCCAAGGAGAGGAGATGGCACTCAAGGAACTCGGCATCGCCCTGCGCGAGGCTCGCGAGGCGAAAGGCCTCGACATCGACGACGTGGCGATCCGGATCAAGGTTTCCGCCCGCGTGCTGCGCGCCATAGAGGATGGCGAACAGGATCAGCTGCCACACTCGGTGTACGCACGAGGCTTCATCAAGTCCTATGCGGCGATGCTGGGCGTGGACAACGACCTGGTCATGCGCGCGGTGGACGAGGCCTACCCCTTTGAAGTGCCGGAGGACCTGCTGCCGGAAGCCGTGATTGCCCAGCCCCAGGCGCGTGGGCGCATCGGCCTTTCGCCGGTGGTACTGGCGCTGGCCCTGCTGGTGGTGCTGGCGGCCCTTGGCGGCTGGTACTACAGCCAGCGGGCCGCGCGCGAGGCGGATCTGCCCAAGGTGGCCCAGCCGGCCCAGTCGCCCCAATCCCCTCAGTCCTCCCAGTCTGCGGTGCCACAGCCTGCCCAGCAGGCCGAACCCCAGAGTGCGCCAGTGCAGGACGCGGTGCCCGCGCCCGACGCCGCACCGGCTGCCAATGCCACCAACGCTACGGTTTCCGCCGTGTCACCGTCCGTCAACGGCACATCGCCTGCCACGGGTTCCACAGCGCAGCCCGCGCGCAACGCCTCGGCTGCGGCGGCGTCTTCCGCCGTATCGGCGCCTGCACCTGCCGCGCAAGCCGCCGCACAAGGGGCAACCCCGGCTG
>NZ_VSMK01000096.1 GCF_011682075.1 Nitratidesulfovibrio liaohensis | reverse complement strand
GGGCGCGCCCCTGCCCGCAGCCGGGCGGGGTGCCGCGCCGCCACGCCGCAACTTTCCGGTCATCATGCTGCTGTTCGTGCTGGCGGTGGGCGGCGCGGGCTACGCGGGTCTTTCGCTGGGCCAGTGGCACATGGAACGTGCGGCGGCACGCGCAAGGATGCAGGCTGACGAAAACCGGAAGAACCTGCGCGCCAGCGAGGCGGAACTTGCACAGGCGCGAAAGGATCTGGAAGCCCTGCGTGCAGAACGGGATGCACTGACCGCCAGATTGGATACCGCCAGCAGGCAGTTGACGGAACTGTTGACTGCACAGGCTGCTGCGGGCGACCCGGCGCAATCCCGCAAGGGGGCCGCTTCCCGCTCCCCCCGGGAAGACGCGCCGACGCAAGCCGCCCCGGCGGGGGGTACAAGGCTGGGGTTTGCCGTGACCGATGCCGCGCTGGACCGCAGCAAGGCCAGCCTTGAAGCTGCGCGGCAAGACCTGGACGCAAACTTTCTGGGCGGCCTGCAACGCCATACCCGGGTAACGCTTGGCAAGCCGGAACTGCGCGACAAGGGCACCACCATAGACATCGTGGTGCCGGTGTCGTGGACCCTGCAATCGAAGCTGCCGCAGCAGACCCTGGGCAAATACCTGCGCTACGGCAGCGGCAGCGGATTCGAATCCCCGGCCATCACGACCGTGCCCGAGTACGGCAACAGGGAGGACCGCGCGAAGACGGTCATTTCGGAGCAGTTGTATGACCACCTCAAGCACAGGAAAGTGGTCATCGTCGTGGAGGCGGGCAAGGCCACGGGGCAGGTCACCATTGCCGCGTACAGCGACAGCGGGTTCGACAGGGGATTCCAGTTCATACCCGCCAGCACCCCGCGCGCCAACAAGCTGAGCTATTCCGATCAGAACCCCGTGGTGATTGCGGGGATACCCAAGGCCGACGCCACCGACATACGGGATATCACCGCCCGCATCGAGGTGCGCTGATCCGGGCAGCCCGGCCCGAAACCGGCACCGCCGGACGGGGGCAACGTTTGGCAAACGGTTTTGCCAACCCGGCCCCTCCCATGCCGGGTATGGTGTCCCTGAAACGTGCGGCGCACCCTGTGGCGCGCCCGGTCGGACCCTGCAGGAGGCGGACATGATCGGTTTCTTCATCGGTTGCAGCGTGGTGGTTCTGGCGTTCGTGTGCCTTGTGCGCCTGTGGCGTCGACAGGCGTGCGGTGGGGAAGCCGGGCCCGGGTTTGTCCGCCTGGCTTCGTGGGGCGGCCTGTCCGCTTCGGCGGGCCGACTGGCGGGCACCGACACCCATTCATGGAGCGCCACTCCGTCGGACGACCACACAACGTCGGCTGCCTTGGGGATGGGGCTGCTTGCCGCTGGCGCCGTGGCCAGCGGCAGCCTGTTCGACGACGGCACAACGTCGCCGGGCATGTTCGACAGCACGCTGCAAACGGGAACGTGCATCAACCCGGCCTCCGGACTGCCCATGATCAGCGGCGACACGAGCGGTATCGACGTGGGGGGTAACGTGTACGGCTGTAGCAACGACAGCGTTGACTCGTCGTCCCTGTTCGACAGTGGTGTTTCGGGCATGGATACCGGCTGCGACTGGAGTTCGTCGGTCGATTCGTGGTCTTCGAGCGATTCGGGCAGTGACTCGTGGTCCAGTTCATCCACCGACTGGTCGTCCGGGTCTGGCAGTTCCGACGACTGGTAGTTGGGGTCTTTTCTGATCGGTTGTACACGTTTCACTTCGACCAGGACAGCAGCCCATCCAATGCAACCAAACCAAGGGCGAGCAGCAAGCGCATGGGGCGTGGGCGCTCGCCTTTTCCATGCTCAGGAGCCTGGGGCTGTTGGCTGTCAATGTATCGCGGATGGCGCGTTAGGGCTGTGAAGCCGCGCATTGGTCATGGCGTTCTCCATATCGGTCTCTCAACCTTGGGGAATGCCCTGAACGTGAAGACGACGCACCACTGGCGCTACCGAGAGGGAGGTAGATGGACATCAGGGCAAACGTTAGGGGGGCTGCGGCCGCCTAATATGTGTGGAGCGAACCAGAATTTATGATTTTGTTTGCAGGCAGCCTGTTCGGCACTGTGACACGGGACATCCCAGCATTCATGTGGGGGCGCAACCCGCCGGCTTGAGGGGTGACTTGGGGGCTGACTTGGGGGGCGGGTAACCCCGGCCAACGTGTTTCCGATGGCGGGGGGGGTGCCGTATTTGGAAAGCGATGCGTTTCAAGCCCCCCCGGTGAATGGCTGGAGAGGGAATCTGCCGTGGTCGGAGAGGGCGACTGAGGGGAGAAGATGGCGCTGGAAGGGGGAGTGGCCGTTCAGTAAAAAATGTGAGAGGTCGAGCAGGGGAGGGTGCCCTCGCCACGTGAAGCACACGGTTTTCAGAAAAAAAAGAAAAAAGAAGTGAGTTTTGTCAGGTTTTGTCAGGGGATTCGTGGAAATATTTTTTTGCTTTTTGTGTTTTTGATGCCCGCAGCGCATGCACGATACGTGCCCTTTTTGTGGCGATGGCACCGTCGTCCGCACCTCGGTTTCTGGCCAAAACACCGTTACAGATCGGTTCGAGAGGGTGCCACACTCACTTCTTGAACGGTACGATTTTGCTCTTTGCGGGCTTGGCTGGTTCGGCGTTGATGGCCACGGCAAAGCATTCGTCTATAACCGACGCTGCCCGTTTCATGGCTTCATCCGCGAGGTGCGCATACCGTTGGGTCATCTGCGGGCTGCCGTGGGTCAGAAGCTTCTGCAGGGTGAACAGGTCCACCTTGCCGCTGGAGGCCAACCATGAGGCATAGGTGTGGCGCAGGCCGTGCAGGGGGCGGAAGTCATCGGGGAGCCCAGCCTTCTTACGGATGCGGTCCAGGAACCGGCGAACCTCCACACGCTTCCCGCCATCCTTTCCGGGAAAGAGGTAGGGGCTGCCCGTGGGCTGGATTGATTGCAGGATGGTCCGGGCTGCCTCGGTCATGGGGATTTGCGTGGTCTTGCCGCTTTTGGCGACGGCACCGCGCAGGTGGATGTGCCCGTTGCGGAAATCCAGGTCATCCCATTGCAGCCCCAGCAAGGCCCCCCGGCGCATGCCAGTGGCAAGAGCCAGACGCACCATCGCGGCGAGGTTCTGGTCCTCGTCCTCGTCCAGTGCGTCGAACAAGGCCTTGGCCTGCTCGGGTGTCAGGCACTCGGTCTTGATGTTGTCCACCTTGGGCATGTCGAAGTGCAGGCGGGAGATGTCCGGCATGGAGCACAGGCCACGCTTTGCCCCGTAGCGAATGAGACGGCGCAGCAGTCCGAGCACATGCTTGACCGTCTGGGGCGCCTTACCTTCGGCTTCCAGGTCACGCCGCAGGGCATCCACATGCGCCGTCCGGATGTCCTCCGGCGTCTTTTTTGCGAAACGGGCGAGGATGGGGCGGACATTGCGAGCGTCCGGCTTTGCACTGGGGCGGTCACCGTGCGCGGCCTTGTACGTCTCCCAGAGCAGGGTCATGGTGGGCTTCAAGCGGTCTGCCTGCCGGGCATCCTCGGCCTTCTTCCGGCGCTCCTGCAACGTGACCGGTCCGCTGCCCGTTTTCTTGGCTGCGCGGATTTCGGCCAGGGTCTGCCGGGCCTTTTCCAAGGTCCATCCCTGGCTTGCCCACCCCAGCCCTTCCTCGCGGCTCTCGCCGTCTATCTTGTAGCGCAGGGCAAAGTAGGCGTCCGGCTTTTTCCCGTGCTTTCGGGTCAGGTGCTCGTACTTGCGTATGCCCCGTTCGACCGTCGTCCACTTCGTCCGATTCTTGCCCGTTTCCTCGCTCATTCTCTCCCACCTTTCTCCCATTTCTCTCCCACTTCTCTCCCACCTTTTCCGGTGATATCGAGTGAAGCGCGATGAAGATCGTGGGCAAAAAATCACCTATTACTATATGGAATGTCAATATTTTTTGATGGAAGAATGAAGGGGGGTGAAGGGGGGTGAAAACGCCCTTTTTCAGACTTCTAAGCTCTTGGCCGGGGGTTCGAATCCTCCCGGGCGCGCCAAAATGAAATCAAGTGGTTGGGTGATAAAAAGAGCATGCTCGGCAAGGGTTGGAAAAACTTTTCCAACCCTATTTCCAACCTTGGGGATGTGAATAGAAATACCCTGGTGGCAGTCCAGGTGAAAGCAAAGGGCGCGGGGCTTGGTTCCGCGCCTTTTGCTTTGGGTCGACATGGGCTGATTTCACCACCGGGGAGGCATTCAGATTGGCACAACGGGGTGAAGCATGCTCGTGTGTCGTTGGTCCCTGTGCCGCAAGGCGTTTGAAGAAAATTTAGTGCCGAATCTGCCGCACAGTGTTTTGGGCGCTTTTGGAAGGAATGCGCAGAAGAGTGTGCGCCGATTGGCACGGATCATCACAGGCATGGAAGAAAAACGGGCGGCCCCTTTGGACCGCCCGTTTGTGTTTTGCCTGTGTTTTGCTTTTGTCTTCTGTGCAAGGCAAAATGCGATGAAAAACCCTGCACGATTCTGCCGCGCCTGCGCGGCATTCTGCGTCAGTTCAGTTCGCGTCCGACCCAGACGGCGCGGCCTATGATGCGGATTCCGTTGGACAAGTCGCCGCGTGCGCCCACTTCAATCGGCGGGTAGTCGGGGTTGTAGCTGGAAAGGACCAGCTTGCCCGGCTCGGCGTTCACAGACTTGAGATAGACCAAGTCTTCCACGCCGACGGCGTACAACAGGCCGGGGTGCGGAACACGCTGGCTCTGGTCGATAAGCACCGCGTCATTGTGCTTGATGTCCGGCTCCATGCTTTCGCCTGTCACCCGCATCACCCGCCGTTCCTCCCGCTTGATGGGTATGAACGGTTTTTGTTGGGGCGGGCTGCGCGGTATTGCGGAGTTCCCCTTGGGCGGAAAAGGTGCGAACAAAGGGAGCGTGATTTCAAGGGATAACGCGGATTGGCATTTTCCCTTTAATTCAGCTATGGTAGCAAGGTATTGGTACGTCAGGCATGCCGAGGGGGCGCTTCATGAGCCAGCAATACCAGCCGCCTTTCTCCATCACCCCAGCCATCGTCACCCTTGTCGGTCGGATCAGCGAAGCCGTGGGGCGGTTGACCATTCTCCGCGAACAGGCGGCGTCACTCCGGTTGCGGCGTATCAACCGTATTCGCACCATACGCGGGTCGCTCGCCATAGAAGGCAACCAGCTCAGCGAAGCTCAGATCACCGCCATCCTCGACGGGAAACGGGTCATCGCGCCTCCCCGTGAAGTTCAGGAGGTGCGCAATGCCCTTGCTGCGTACGAGCGTTTTGATGACTGGAACCCTGTCGTCGAAAAGGATCTGCTGGAAGCACACGGCATCCTGATGTCCGGCCTGATCGACGAGGCAGGCAGCTACCGCCGGGGTGGCGTCGGCGTGTTGGAAGGTTCCCACGTTATCCACCAGGCACCTCCGGCGGACCGGTTGCCCGCGCTTATGGGCGATCTGTTTCACTGGTTGGCGACCAGCGATGCCCACCCGTTGGTCGCAAGTTCCGTGTTCCACTACGAATTCGAATTCATCCATCCCTTCGCCGACGGGAATGGCCGCATGGGGCGGTTGTGGCAGAGCCTCATTCTGGCCCGTTGGAACGGGTTGTTCGCCGATCTCCCGGTGGAGAACCTGATCTTTGCGCATCAGGCCGAGTACTATGAGGCGCTGCAGGAAAGTACGCGACAGACGGACAGTGCCCCCTTCATCGAGTTCATGCTCACGATGATTTTCGATGCCGTGAGCGCGTCCGTTGCTCCAGATGCCCCCCAAGTCGCCCCTCAAGTCACCCCCCAAGTCGGGCAGCTATTGCAGGCCATACTTGGCGAAATGTCCCGTGAGGCGTTGCAGGATGCACTTGGTCTGCAAGACCGCAAGTCTTTCCGGGAGCGCTATCTCAAGCCGGCCCTGGCGGATGGGTTCATCGAGATGACCGTTCCCGACAAGCCCAATAGCCGCTTGCAGCGGTATCGACTGACGGACAAGGGGCGCCAGTGGCTGCAACTCCGTCGTGAAGGGTAGGTTCCAGACAAGGTTGGTGGCGGTTCCACGGCAGTGCCCGCAAAGCATGTTTGCGGCATAGGGGGGCCGCAGCCCCCCCCCTGCCGGTCGTCTTAGCTTCCTTCTGCCTCACCCTCCGGCAGCGCCAGTTGCGCTTCCTCTTCGCGCTCCTGGCTACCTTCCAGACTTTCCGGGGTGTCGGACATGAGATGGCCGCCACGAACACGCCAGCGACACCGGCCAGACAGCTGCCAAGAAACACCCAGGCCCTGTTCATTCCCTTGTCCCTGGATTCGTGGTCAGTCATCGATGCTCTCCTTGACGACGTTACGTACCGCGATGGCTATGGCGAGGATTGATCCCCAGTTCATATCTTTATCCTCCTTGGGATGCGGACCTTCGGGCAGTCCGCGAAGAGCACGCATTCCGCAGGTGGCAGAAGGCACCTCTTCCACGGCCAGAACCGGCACAGGTACATCCAGCGCATACGACCTCCTTGTCGGGGTGTTGAAAGAGAATGGGGAGGCGTGGTGCCTCCCCGTTTCTCGTTGCCGGTGTATTTCGTGTTTGCATCATGTCGCGCGCCTGCCGACCAGCGCGCCCTGCAGCAGGCCGAACATCGCCGGGGCAAGTTCGGCCATGGTGTTGATCGTCCGGGTAACCGTCCAGACAACCCCACCTTTTCAGGCGAGCGGTCATCAAGTAGACATCAGTGAACTGGCTTAGACCGGGTTGTTCTTTGACATGCCTTGCGGCAGCAGGGCCTTGAGGTCGTCCTGGCTGC